>NZ_CP113061.1:3555000-3706221 GCF_026625745.1 Asticcacaulis sp. SL142
CGTGGTTCTTGGCTGGCCGCCGGCATGGCCGATCCCTACTGCGTTTCGCTTGCAAGGTATCAGCGTCACCTGACACCTGCGTCCGCAAAACCGATTTGCTCTATGGGCGGTTTGGAAAAGCCTCACTCATTTTATCCAAATTTGTCCCCGGCAGCGGTGTCATTGCGATGGTGTTGGCGGGGGCTACGCAGACCTCCGTCGCTCAGTTTGTTCTACTCGACACCTTGGGCCTTGGCGTTTTGGTTGGTCTGTCGGCGCTGATTGGGGCATTCTTCAAGTCGGCGATCAGCACCGCTATGGCAGTTCTTGGCAACATGGGTACGATTGGAGCCATAGTCCTGGTCTGCGCCTTGGGGCTCTATGGCGCGATCCGAATGGTGCAGCGTCAAATCTTCATACATCGGCTGCGCATGGACAGGATGGCTATCTCCGAGTTTCTTGACCTTGTCCGGCTTGGACCTCCGCCGGTTATTCTGGATGTGCGGGCGCCGACCCTGCGCGAGGCTGGAGTTATTCCCGGGGCCTTGTTTGCCCATCCGGACGAAGTGGAGGATCTGCTGAAGGATATTCCAAAGCAGATTGAAGTCGTGGTCTATTGCGCATGTCCCAACGAGGTCTCAGCAGCCGTCGCCGCCCTGCATTTGCGTCGCGCGGGCTTTCAAAAAATAAGGCCTTTGGCCGGAGGCTATGAGGCTTGGCTGGACGCCACCCAAAGTGCGCGAGCGTCGTAGCCTTCGTCAAACTATGCCGCACAAATAATACCCGCTCACTGTAAGCCCTTTGCACCCGCATTGGCGACCGCGCCATCATCCGGCAGCATTCCGCCGCTGGCACCGATCGCGCCAATGACCTTGTTGTCGACAATAAGCGGCACGCCACCTTCGACGGGGAAGGCGCCCGTAACACCCAGTAGATTGATCTGGTTCTGGTTGACGATCAGATCGCCGATCGCTTTGGTCGGCGATTTTATGCCATTGGCGGCCTTGGCCTTGCCAATAGCCGCGTCGATGGTGCCGATGCCTGCCTGATCAGCCCGTTCCAGATAGACAAGGTTGCTCCCGGAATCGACTATGGCAATGGTCATTTGCAGGTTGCGTTTGCGCATCTCAACGGATGCGGCTTGCGCGACACGCTTGGCTTGCTCAACCGTAATAGGCGCACCGTAAGGCTGGTTCTGGGCGAGGCTCGGTGTCGCTGGGGTCAGGAGCACGGCGATGGCAGCCATCAAAGGCGCAATGGGTCTAAGGGGCATCTGGGATACCTTTGCTTCGGTTAAAGGCGAGGGGCAGCACGGAGTGACCGACGTTTGGTGGTCACTTTGCTACGTATTGAAGGAAGGGTTCAGCCCCGGTTGGAGACTGAACCCCGTCTTCGATCAAGGTTGCATGGCTTGCTGGACCATGTGGCTGTCGACATACTGGTTCATATGCACGATCTGGCCGTCCTTAAGCTCGTAGCGATGAGCGAAGATGGCCTGCATGGATTTGCCCGTCGCCTTGTACGTACCGGAGTAAACACCGAAAGCCGCGACCTTATCCCCGTCCTCGATATAGCTCTCGACATTGGCCTTGTAGTCGATCCATTCGGTCGCCAACCGGTGAAAGACGTTGGCGATGATGGCATCGGCACCCACATAGGTGCCCGCATAAGGAAAGCCGGGAGCCTCTACCCAAACGGCGTCGGGTGCAAGCGCGCTGAGCAGGTGCTTACCGTTTTCTTCTGACGGCCCTTCATAGGTCGAGCGGATGATGTCGAGATTGCTGGGCATGGGATCAGCCCCACTTCATTTCGCCGAGAGCGACCTTAGCGCCGATCGAAAGGGCGATCCCCATACCGGCTTGCGGATAGCGCTGGGTCATCGCTTCGATCAGGGCAGCACTATCCTTGGCCTTGGCCAGTTCTTCTTCGAAGGCGAGAAGATAGGTACGGGTATAGTCTATTGCAGAAACATCAAGCGCAGCACCGGGCATCATATGGCCAGGGACGACCACCTTCGGGTTGCGCGCGGCCATCTCTTCCAAAGTCTTCACCCAGGCTGCGCGGCCCTCCGCCGTCGCCGTATCCGCGGTCCAGACGTGAACGCCGCTGAAGATAAGGACTCCGCCAAAAATGGCCTCCAGCGAGGGTACCCAAAGGTAGCGACGATTGGCCAGCCCTTTGGCGGCGACGATCTCGATCGTTTTGCCTTCCAAAGTCAGGTGTGCCGCATCCGAAACTTCGGGGATTACAACATCCGTCAGGTTTTGCGGGCCATTTTCCTTCAATTGCGGGCCCCAGGTATCCAGCTTCTTCTGGACGCTGGCCTTGATCGCCGCAACCGTATCGCTGGCGGCAATGACCTTGGCCTTGGGGAAGCTTTTGTGGATGGGGCCGAGGCTGAAATAATAGTCAGGGTCGCTTTGGCTGATATAGATGGTCTTCAGGGTTTTGCCCGACGCTGTGATCTCAGCGGCCAATGCCTGCCCATCGGGTAGGGTAAAGCCGCCGTCGATCAGGATCGCGTCGTGTTGTCCGGTAATCAGAACCGGCGCCCGAAAGAAGCCGTTTTCACCCGCGGGGAATGATTTCCAGGTCAGAGGCGTGGCGGCCGACGAAGGCTCGGCCGGCGCGAAGACGGCGGCTGAACCGGTAGCGAGGATGGATTTCATGGTTTGTCTCCGATTTAACATTGTTAAGAGCTCCTTTGGGGTGATTTAGAGATAGAGAACGTTTGCGTCTTCTGCGGCGCCATCCGATGCCGCGCTCTTAGGCGTCAAGTCGGCGACCAATGCCTCTAGTCCACCAAACAAGGCACTGGTCAGGACAGGATAGTGCTTGCCATCGCGCTCAATGATCAGGGTGGGCACGCCGGTCGCGTTAAACTCGCGCATCAAGGACTGGGCCTTATCGATACGCTGGCGGTTGGCGAGGACGAGGGCTTCGTCCGGTGCGAGAAGAGCGTTGGCCGCTGTAGTGAGACCCAAGCTTGCCAATATGTCTGACAGGACCGGTAGGGACGAAACGTCACGGCCCTCCACATAGCGTGCTGTCTGGATGGCCTTTAGCGCGTCACGCTCACGATCTGGCTGCGTGATATTGACGGCGGTTAAGGCCAGGGTTGCCGGACCGGAATCGAACATCTGTGCAAAGTTTTCCAGCACATTGTTGCGATAGTCGTCGCTGAACGTCTGGTCCGTCAGGCGGGCAATACGTTGGTCGTTCGACCAGGCATAGGCGGCGAAGGATTGATCCATAGGACGCGCCCCCGTGCCTGAAAACAGCCCTGTGGGTGCCAGTTCGATGACTGCGCCTGAAATGCCAGCCAGCTTATCCAGCGCGGGTGCGGCGCCGTAACACCAGCCGCACAGGGGATCGAAGAGATAGGTGATCAGCATGATACGTCCTCAACTTGTTTACAGGCTGCAAGATACCAGAGAAGACTTCGCGCTATAATAGGGGTCAATCTTTACATACTGTCTGTTTTTGACATACAATCTCCGCCCAGGAGACAAGCGTGACCAAGCATATGAATCTCAATCGTCTGGCCTATTTTACAGCCGTTGTTGAAACCCAATCTTTCACGGCCGCGGCCGCGAGGCTCGGCACAACAAAGGCCGTCGTCAGCCAGCAGGTTGCCCGCCTTGAAGAAGAGCTTGGTACAAGCTTGCTGATCCGAACCACCCGTAATGTGCGTGCGACGGAAAGTGGGATGGCCTTCTATGCCCGCTGCGTGATCATCCTTCGCGAAGCCGAAGACGCCTTTGATGCCATGGCCGAAGGTGCAACCCTTCCGTCAGGTGTTCTGCGTCTGACGGCACCCTTTGACTATGGCATTTCGATTATCGTGCCAAAGGTTGCGGCGTTCACTGCGCGTTACCCCGCCTGTGAGGTGGACCTCTCGTTAAAAGATGAAACGGTTGATCTGATCTCAGGCCACATCGATATGGCCATTCGTGTGGGCTGGCTGACCGATTCCAGCCTGCAGGCCCGCCGGATTGGCGCGTTCAAGCAGATCCTCGTGGCCGGTTCGCAAATGGCATCTGTCGTCTCTGGGCTGACGTCGCCGGAAGCTCTGGAAGCTTTGCCGTTCATCGCCAACGGTGCCTTGCGCCATCCGTTGCAGTGGAGTTTCTCTCGCGGCGAAATCGAGCGAAAAGCCGTCAGTCTCCGCGCCGCAATTACGATAGATGCAACGCTCGCCGTTCTAGCGGCCGTTCGAACGGGTGCGGGCCTTTCCGTGTTGCCCGACTATGTTGCAAACCCGATGATCGCGTCTGGTGAACTTATTCACGTGCTTCCGGAATGGGAGCTTCCGGCAGGTGGGATATTTGTTGTCTTTCCCGCCGCCAGATACAGACCAGCAAAGGTTCGCGCCTTCGTCGACATGCTGATATCCCATTCAAACTAGAGCGGTAAATTCCCATATCCGCTGCAGGCGCATGAGATGCTGTTTGAGGTGCCCCTAGAATTGTAGACGCTTTGCTCGTTATAAAACGGAAGCAAGGAGAGCTACAGATGAAGACTGGAAACAGGTTTTCGGACGCGTTCAAAAAGGACGCGGTGATTCAGGTTGTTGATCGTGGCTATGCGGTCAAAGAGGTCGCCGCCCGACTCGGGATCAGCACGAAGTCGCTTTACACATGGAAGGCTGAGTTTTCGAAGCCTGCGAAGGTCAGGCGCGAAGATGACGCGGTGGCGGCAGAACTTCGGCGAGTCAAAGCCGAGCTTGCCCGTGTGACGGAGGAGCGCAACATTCTAAAAAAGGCCGCAGCGTACTTCGCGCGAGACTCTCGGTGAGGTACGCATTTATCGAAGCTCACAGGCCTGAGTTTTCGATCCGGGCTATGTGCCGCATGCTGAGTGTACATTTCAGCGGCTTTTATGCCTGGCTGAAGGCCCCTTTGAGCCAACGGGCTATCGAGGATGCGCGTCAGACGGCGCTGATCAGGCAGGCATGCACACCTGGTTAGGGTTAAGCTTCGGGCGAGTCATTCCGGAATATAACTCTGTTCTGCGCGGCAAAAGGAAATGGGTTAGGTTAACCCAGTTTCCGTAAGTTGTGAGCCTTGATTAAAAGGTCTTTAAGACTTTGCCTCCAAATCATTGTTCTGAGAACAATGAAATCGATTGCGGAAACATGTTTAAATTTCAGCTAATCAGAACGCAACTTTTGGGTGTAGTGGGCGTTTTGATCGTCGGCATCATCGCTTTATCGATATGCGCCTGGCAAATCGCCGGCGCTGGACGCACGGGCCTTCAGACGGTATTTGCAGATCGCGTGGTGCCATTGAGCGACCTGAAAAGCGTCAGCGACGCTTATGCTGTCGCAATCGTAGACAATGCCCACAAGATAAGGTCGGGCGCAGTCAGCTGGGACGAGGGTGCCAATACTATGCGTGACGCTCTAGCTCTGGCGGAGGAAAAATACGCCGCTTATATGCTGACGCGTATGGATGCAAACGAGAAGCGTTTGGCGGACGAGGCACGCGTACGCATGATAGAGGCAAACCGATCTCTGGACAGATTGCAGAACATTGTGGCCGGAAGTGATCAGGCAGCGCTGGAAATCTATATTTCAACAGAGCTGTATCCGGCCATCGATCCTTTTACCGGTATTATCGACACTCTGACCAAATTGCAGGTGACCGAAGCGAAAAAATCCTACGATCAGGCGCTGGGGCAACAAAGCGTGCTGTTTAAAATTTTAGGCCTTGTCGTCGTCATAAACCTCGCGATTGGTGCCGCTGGCATTTGGGTAGTGCGGCACCGCGTGATCCAACCGATCAATGCGATGACGAGCGCCATGACGGCTCTGGCCAACGGTCAGCTCAGTGTAGCGGTACCATCACTGGGCGCACCCAACGAAATTGGCGCCATGGCGAAGACCTTGGAGATTTTCAAGACTAACAGTATGGAGCGGGCGCGCCTTGAGGCCGCCGACCAGGCGGCGGTGGCGCAACGCGAGCGAAGGGCCATCCATATCGAAGGGCTGGTCCGGCAATTTAATACCAAGACCTCGGAAATCATCTCGGTAGTCTCAACCGCCGCGACCGAGTTGGAAGCGTCGGCCCATACCATGACCATGGGTGCCGAGGAAACCTCGAAACAGTCCATCGCGGTGTCATCTGCGTCGGAAGAGGCCTCAGTCAATGTGCAGACGGTTGCGGCCGCTGCTGAAGAGATGGCCGCGACGGTGAACGAGATTGCGCGGCAGGTGCAGACTTCGGTTAGAATAGCGGCTAAGGCTCGCAATGATGCCATGATGACCTCCCAGATCGTCCAGCAATTGTCCGAGTGTGCGCAAAAGATCGGGGATATCGTCAAGCTAATAGGCGACGTGGCGTCACAGACTAATCTGCTGGCCCTCAATGCAACCATAGAGGCCGCGCGCGCTGGCGCGGCTGGCCTGGGGTTTGCCGTCGTGGCCAATGAGGTTAAAACGCTCGCCGGGCAGACCGCGCGCGCGTCAGGCGAAATATCTCAGCAGATAAACGAAATTCAGACTATCACGGCGGCTGCCGTAACCGCCATCACCCAGATAACCCAAACCATCGAAAGTTTGGCCAGTATATCGGCCAGCATTTCAGCGGCGGTCGAGGAACAGTCTACCGCGACGCAGGAAATCGCCCGAAATGTCCAAAAGGCTTCGATGGTCTCGCTAGAGGTCACGCAAAATATCACTGGTGTGACGCGCTCCACGGAGGAAACGAGCGCGGCAGCGTCTCAGGTGCTGGGGGCGTCGGAGGAATTGGCGCAGCAATCTTCGGTGCTGCGCCGCGAAGTCGAAACCTTCGTGGCTCAGATACAGGCGGCTTAGAAAACGGCCGATCCGCCCCAGGAGGCCATAATGTGAAAGGCAATTTTCGGCGTAAGGAATGCAAAACGGCCCGGAGGGTGTAGTGGCCGGTACTTTTAGATTTGCCGACGATTTTCGCGGGCGGATAAGGTCAAAGAGCTTGTCGTTGCAAACTACTATTAATTGACTACAATTTGAGCAATAAAATATGGAGAACGATATGGCCTCCCTCACCGCAGCATTGACCATAGCCACCTTACTCAGCTCGTTGAAAACGGTGCAGTGAAAGAGGCGAGGGTTGTAGGGCGCTAAGGCGGCTGGGAAGTGGTCGTGCGCGTTCGGGCCGACAAGCTCTACATCCTCTCCGTTCAACGTAAATCTGAACCCCGGGTATTCGAAAAGATGGATACGCTGGTCGGCTATCTGAAAAAACTCGGAATCGAGAAATTTGACGTGGATACCGCCGCCTATGCGCCGGTAAGCTACACTCGTCCTGACCGTTCGACCGCGCTCAAAGAAGCTCATGAAGCCGCCGCTCATGACAAGTGGTTCCAGAAAGAGGTCGCCAAAGGCTTGAAAGCAGCCGACTCCCCGGATGCGATATGGATCAGCCACGAGGACGTGAAAGCATCGATGATTGCCAAGCTTTTAGCACGCGTCGATGCAGCAGGGGCTAACACTTGAACGTCGTTTGGTTGAAGGAAGCGCTCGACGAACTCGACCGGAACATCGACTACGTCGCGCAGCGAAATCCTGCCGCTGCAGCCTATCAGGACTAATTGATTGATGACCAAGTAATCGGCCTTGCCGATTTCCCTGAAATGGGCCGTACCGGGCGAATGTAAGCAACCCGTGAACTTGTCGTTCAGGGCACCTCGTTTATTGTTGTATACCGCGTTAAAAAGCGCCTGAGCCGGGTTGAGATTATTCGCTTGCCGCACGGCACTCAGCAATGGCCTTAGGGAGCCTAATTGCCTGTGTCTGAAGCTTAAGTAGCGCCTGTGGTTGTGACTGGGAATTTCGGCGAGTTTTCAAACGTTGAAGGATTGCGCTGCGAAGATTGGCTGACGACGGAGACTTAAAATTAGAGAAAAGCTTTCTCCCCGCAACGCGAGGTGTGTAGGACGTGGGGATTTCACCCACGGCCTTTCTAGGAACCGGACGCGATACTCTCGCACCATCCGGCTTCAGTCAGGCGAACGCACAGGCTCCCACCGGGGTATGATCCCAATGTTGTGACCTTCGACAGCCACAGTATGGCACCTAGATGCCGGGAGCGGGAGCCGTCCACCCCATCACCTCAGTCCATAGGTGTCAGAAATTGAAGACTTCCATTTTTCACATAAAAACACTATTGACTTAGAGCGCACTCGAACTCGTATCTGTTTATGTGTCGTGACAAGAACAGGTGCTGATGAAGATTGGTGAACTGGCGAAGCGTTCGGGATTGTCGGCCCATACCCTCCGTTACTATGAGCGGATCGGGCTGCTTCCCTATGCGGATAGGGACCGATTAAGCCAACGGGACTTCGACGCGTCAATCCTGATCTGGATCGAATTCCTTGGGCGTCTGCGAACGACCGGGATGCCGATCCGGGACATGCTGCGTTATGCAGCTCTGCGGGAGCGCGGCGTCAGTACGGAGACAGAGCGGCGCGAAATGCTGGAACAGCATCGTGAGCGCGTCCGCATCCATGTTGCCGAACTCCAGGCCTCGCTTCTCGTCCTCGACACCAAGATCGCCGGTTACGCCGGTCAGGAAGAGAGGATGAAAGACTATGATGCAACACCACCAGAGCGTCGGCGAAAGCCGACTGGAACGCGGGCGGCGCGCGCTCGCGGAAATTGACGGCCAGGCCGGAGAAAAGGTTGTCGCCGCCCTGGCGGATATCGCGCCCGACTTTGCGACCTATCTGATCGAGTTTCCGTTTGGCGATATTTACAGCCGCCCCGGACTCGACTTGCGCGCCCGGGAGATCGCTACTATCGCCGCCCTGACAGCCATGGGCAACGCGGCCCCACAACTCAAAGTCCATATCGAAGCGGGCCTGAACGTTGGACTGTCACGGGACGAAATCACCGAGATCATCATGCAGATGGCGGTTTACGCCGGTTTCCCAGCGGCGCTCAACGGGCTGTTTGCCGCCAAGGAAGTGTTCGCGAACATGTCCGCGATAGGGCTGGGCCACGAAGTATGATACGCCGAGACGACTGATGATGGGGGTTTGCGGTGTGGGCTTGGTGACCGCTTCGGGCGCCTACCTGGCACTTGCCGTTACTGCTTAACCCCCAAAATTTGCTGGCCAGCCTGGTGAAGGACGCAGCCGATCGTGCCGTCCCAGTTGCGCACGAATTCCAGCTTGGCTTCAACAGACTTGGCAAAAAACAGCGTCTCTGATTCAGGGTAGGCGCTGACCTTGTCCTGGTCAGTCGCTTGGACCACCAGATGATCGCTTTCAACGCTCACGGTGAGGCTCAGATCGGGCATCAGTACATAGGTGCCGTCGTACTGCGCAAGGATCTCCGGAGCGACCTTGATTGCTATGGGCAGCGGCACGACCTCAGCGGGATGCCGCACATGTGGTCGATTTGACCCAAAATAGCGAATGTCAGGGCCGGGATGGGTCGCCCGGTGCCACCCGCGATATCCTGCAGGTAGATCTGGCGCTCCCGGATGGTCAGATAATGTCTGTTTTTGGAGGACATCTGCCATCCGGCGGCAACCAGCGCGTCTGTTGGGAAATCACTGGGACGAACGCGACCAGGTAATGCGACCAAAAGCGTTCCGCTTTGATGAGGTCTCCGGCAAAAGCTCGGGTTCATCGGACCATTGGCCTATCGCGATCGATCTTGTGCGCGCGCCGTGACTTACACACGCTGGCCAGGCTTTGGAGTGGCCGTTTAAAAACTTTCTCTGTTCGCGGTACCCGCGGGCGACGCTAGCCCGAGTCGCAGTTAAAAACAGTCAGGTACAGGTCGTTACAGTCTGGGCTCCCATATATTCCTTAATCATGCTGATTATTAGGCCATAGAACGCGCTAATATCTATAAGGTGACCTATAGTTCTGCCAAAATCGCTGCCGAACTGATCCCGTCCATCCTGAATGCTGTCTGACCAGTGACATCTGCCCTTAAATTTTTCACCGAAAAAGGCGTAGTCTGCTACTGGCACATTTTAATGCGTTCAGGTCAGCATGACTGCCAGGCTCTATGACTTTACAGCCTAATATCTTTTCTTATCTGCCTGATTAGCACTCGCCGTTTGCGAGGTTTCATCAACTTTCTTAGCGGTCCGCTCAGTGTCGGGCGCTTCTGGTGCGTCATCGCCGGACTTAAAACGACTTAAGAACTGTGTTTTGGCGGCGGTGAGCATTTGAGCGTGATACTTGTCTATCGCCTGCTGTTCGACCTGGCGCTGTTGCTCTTCGGTCATCCCGCGAAAATCAATATAAGCCAGGAAAAAGTTTTCATCCGCATTGCCATGCATATCGCAGGCATAGGCTGCCGGCGCTCCCGTCAGAAGCGATAGGGAAAGAGCGAAATATAGATGTCGCATTCGTGTTTCCTTACTTTAGAGCCGTGCCTGAACGGGCTTAAAGTTCCTTACTGTTAACCAGCTTATAGAAGATTCCGCCTTCGTCATCGCCAGTCAGCACCAATGTGCCCTCAATAGTATTCACATCGTCCCTCATAGCCACCGGGGTAACGGCCCGCACCTCAATGAACTGCATAGGCGAGGGGTTGAGGTGAAACGGACAATCGGGTGGGTAGGCCAAGAGTACAAAGCGGGATTGGCGCACGCCATTCTCAAGCGGCAGCATGTATCCATTTACCTTAATTTTTTTACCAGCAAGCGCTTTGATGGCTTTCGGGAATACCGGCTTAGAATAGATGACACCGTTTTCGATGCGTTGGATCTCCTTGGTAGATTCCAAGACCGACCAAGCGATACCTCCGGGCGGTGTCGCGGCCGGCTTCCACACCTGCTCGTACGGTTTCAACGCGCCAGATTGCTGTGCATCCGCAGCGGAGACTACCGACACGCAGCAAAGTCCGGCGATAATCCATCCTTTTTGCATCTTTATCTCACATAATTTTCATGTAACGGTATATCATATCTAGGATGTAGGGCAATGTTAAGCTTATTTTTGCATTGCAGCGTATCCTGTGAAGGGATACCTTTTCCTTAAGGAGCGTATAGATGTCACCTGTTCTGGAGATACGCGGGCTGGGCTACGGTTATGACGCGCGCCCGGTGCTTGCGGACTTCAATCTGGTGCAACAGATGGGGCAGCACCGCGTACTGCTGGGACCCTCCGGGTCGGGAAAGACCACGCTCATCCATCTGATCGCCGGTCTACTCACCCCAAAGCAGGGGGCGGTCGTGATAGACGGCGAGACGATCAGCAACCTGCCGCAGGCTAAACGTGACAATTTGCGCCGCCGAAAGATCGGTGTGGTTTTCCAGACCTTACGTCTCGTGGGCGCGCTCGATGTGACTTCGAACCTACTGTTAGCCCAGCGCCTGTCCGGGCAGAAACCTGACCGCGCCGAAGCGAAGGCGCTGCTCGGCGACCTGGGTCTGTCCCACCGTGCCCATGCCCGACCGCGAGAATTAAGTCAGGGTGAGGCGCAACGCGCGGCGATCGCCCGCGGCTTAATCGCGCGGCCCAAACTGCTGATTGCGGACGAGCCGACCTCGGCGCTTGATGACCGCAATGCGGAGCGCGTATCACGCCTGCTGTTAGGTGCTGCTGATGCCTATGGCTCGACGCTTCTGGTCGCAACCCATGACGCACGGATCAAATCTTTTATCCCCGACGCGGTACAACTCACGCCAATCACCGAGACTGCCCCATGTTAAGTCTGGCGCTCGCCTATCTGCGCGATCGTGCGCTTACGACTCTGCTCAATGTGCTGCTGCTTGGACTTGCGGTGGCGACGCTTACGATATTGCTGCTATTTTCGACGCAGCTTGGTAACCGGCTTACGCGCGATGCCCAGGGGATTGACCTAGTGGTTGGGGCCAAGGGCTCGCCGCTTCAGCTCATTACGTCGAGCATCTACCATATCGACGCCCCGACAGGGAACATACCGCTTAACAGCATCGACATCCTGCGCCGCGATCCGGCTGTGGCGCGTGTGGTTCCGCTGGCGATCGGCGACAACTTTCGCGGCTACCGGATCGTCGGTACCGAGCACAGCTATCTCGACCTCTATGGTGCGAAACTGGCGCAGGGCAAGCTTTTCGCCCAAGAAGGCGAGGCCGTGCTGGGCGCCACCGCTGCACGTAAACTGAGGGCTGGAATCGGCCAGCGCTTTATCGGCAGCCACGGTCTGGGTGACGATGGTAGATCTGCGGGCCATGACGAGCGTCCCTTCGCCACTGTGGGCATTCTGGTGCCCACAGGTACGGTCGTTGATCGGCTGATCCTCACCTCGGTCGAAAGCGTCTGGGACGTTCATGGCATCGGCCATGAGGCTCATGCCGTTCATGATACGCCCGAAAATTTCGATGCTTTGGATGCCCCTCACGACCATGAAGCCGAACCCATCATCGGCGCGACCGAAACGCCGGAGCCTGAGGTGACGGCCTTGCTGGTGACCTATCGCTCGGCTCTGGGGGCGGTACGGGTGCCGGGCTTCGTCAATCGCCAAACCAATATGCAGGCTGCGGTGCCGGCGCAGGAGACCGCAAGACTGTTATCTTTATTCGGTGCTGCCATCGAAGGCGCACGGGTCTTCGCGTGGCTACTCGCCGCAACCGGAGGGCTTGCCATTTTTGTCGCTCTGCTCAACGCCTCGCGCGCGCGCGAGGCGGATCTTTCTCTTCTGCGCGTTATGGGGGCGACGCGCGCCTCGGTATTCGGGACTATCCTGCTTGAAGGATGGCTCACTGCCTTGGCTGGTGCGCTGCTCGGCCTCATTATGGGGCATGTAGCGCTGAGCGTTGCGCGTGAACTTTTCGAGCCGCTTGCCGAGATCGGGCTCAATCCCTGGATGGTTCACCCCGGCGAACTTGTGATCATGGTTGGAGTCCAGGTCATTGGGTTGCTGGCGGCGTTGATGCCGGCGATACGCATTTTCCGCGTCGATCTTGCCCACACCCTGGCTAGAGCACAGTAAGTTTGGCTTGCTGGATTAGGGACATCTTAAAAGCTAACCTGTCGAAACGGCTCATTTTTCGGTTATGCCCAGAAATTGTAGGCGTTTACCGTTATTTCTGTGCGCACTTCTTTTTATTACCCAACAGGGAAGTCCATTAAAATAAATGATATAAAGTAACGCTTACCCCTTGCCATAAGCGTGATGTTTTTATATCGAAGATGATACGATATAACATTACATATGGGGCGTATCATGCGTGTTGTGCAATCGGGGGGCTCTAGCCGCCTGAAGGGATTTTTGTTGGCATTTTCCAGCCTGACCGTTGTGGGGGGCTCTGGGGCTATGGCGGCTGAGGGTGTGGATTCCGAAGTCACCGAAGTGGTGGTCACGGCGACCAAAACCGAACGTAATCTGTCAGATGTTCCAGCGTCTATGTCCGTCGTACACGGTAAGGAACTGGCCCGCCGGCCGGTTCAGGATATGGCAGAAGCTTTGGAAGATGAGCCGGGCGTGGTTATTGGCGGAATCGGCATGAGCCGCCGCGGCATCATCATCCGCGGCATGGCGCCGGAATATGCCCTGACCCTTATCGATGGTCGCCGGATCAATGCCGCCTCATCCAATATGGCCCACGTCGATTTTGACCTGGGCTGGGTGCCGTCGGTGGCCATTGACCGTATTGAGTTGGTGCGCGGGCCGCTGTCTGCGCTTTACGGTTCCGAAGCCTTAAGCGGCGTGGTCAATATCATTACCCGCAAGCCTGGGCCGGTATGGCAGACACGCTTTGATGCCATGACGGGTTTCCGTGAAGGCGAGGGCGGTGATACCCAACAATATGGTCTCTACACGGGCGGTCCGATCAACGACAAGGTGGCGGTGTCGCTATGGGGCGATTACCATAAGCGCGATATAACCGCTTCTGAGGAAGACCCGCGCCAAAGCGAACTTGAAAGCCGTGATTCCTATAGCGGGACGGCGCAGTTGCACCTGACCCCGACTGACCGCCAGCGGGTCGATATCGGCGTGACCTACGGCGAAGATGAGCGCGGCCGCGATACCCTGACGACTTCGGGCACGATTTTCAGCTACCGCTATATGGACAAGGTACGCCGCCAAAGCGGGTTTGTGACCTATAATGGCCAGTTCGGCTTTGGCGACATCGAAGCGCGCCTTTACCGCACCGAATTGCGCCGGGTGAATGCGCGCGATAAGGGCCAGACGCCAACCCCATCCAGCGATCTGGTCGACACGGTGGCGGATGTGCGCTACACTCTGCCAGCCATAGGGGTGCACCGTCTGACGACGGGGGCCGAATGGCGGCGCGAAGAACTGAAGGATGCCACGGTTTCGACCAGTGGAGAGAAAGAGACCGAACATAAGGCCCTGTTTGTTCAGGATGAGATCAACCTGTTTACTGACCGGCTTGAGATCGTTGCGGGTACCCGTTTCGACCATCATGACGCCTATGGCTGGGAAACCAGTCCCCGGCTTTACATTGTCTATAAACCGTCTGAGCACTGGACAGTGCGCGGCGGGATAGGGCACGCTTTCCGCGCCCCCGGCCTGAAGCAACTATCGCCCACCTATGCGGCCATTGCGGCCGGTGGACGGTTTACCATCTACGGCAATCCTGATCTCAAGCCTGAAACCAATGACAGTGCCGAACTGGGGCTGGCTTGGCGCAATGAGATGGCCGACGCTTCGGTCACCCTTTTCCGCAATGAGGTCGGCAATCTGGTGACTTCTTACTGTCTGACCAACTGCGGTATTCGCGGACGTGAAACACGTACTTATACCAATGTGAATGAGGCCCGCCTTGAGGGGGTTGAAACCGCCTTTGGGCTGCGTCCGGTCGAGGGGCTGTCCCTGATGGCATCCTACACCTATGTCGACAGTCTCGATAAGGCCACAGATCGGCCGATAGCCGAACGACCGCAACGCACCGGCAAGATCGGTCTCGACTTACAGGCGACACCGCGCCTTTCGGTCGGGGTGCGCGGGCGGTTCATCGGCGAGCAATTGACCTCAACCTATGTGCGTCTGCCAGGCTACAGTCTGTGGGGCACTAATGTCAGCTATGACCTCAATGAACACGTCACCCTGAGGGCGGGTGTGGACAATCTGTTCAAAGCGCGGTTGGCCGAAAAGTCCACGCTCTACAGTTTCGCTGAACCAGGGCGGGTGGTGTTTGTGGGCCTGTCGGGAAGGTTTTGATGACTGTTCGCGTCTGGCTGATCGCTATGTTCGCATGGATGATAGCTTTTGGGGGCGGGGCTCAGGCCGCGCCGCCGCCAAAAGTGCGTATTGTGGCGACCAGTTTTGTCCTGCCCGCCAAGTTTGAGACCCTGAAAGCCTGGGCCGCCGAAGAGGGCCTTGAGTTGGACTACCGCTATGTCGACCGCGGCAAGCCTGATCCGGCGTTAGTTGAAGGGACTGACCTTATCCTGCTGGATGGGCCGCGCCCCAACGATATGGCCGCACTTCAGAAAGTGACCACAGACAACTTATCGGGTAAGGCCTGGCTGGCGGTTGGCGGCGGCCCGCCCAAATGGGAGGGGTTGTCAGCGCCCGATGCCGCCAAGCTGGCCGGCTATTATGCAGCCGGCGGTGAGGCCAATTTCAGAATATTCCTGAAAGCCCTCAAGCGTCGTCTGTCGGGTCAGTCACTGGCGGATCTGCCCGCCGCGCCGCGCCGCGCGGCAAGCGGGCTATATCATCCGCAGGCGGGCGTCCTTGTTGATGCCGGAGCCTTTCTAAGCTGGCGTGGCGCGGATCGTCCGACCGTGGTGCTGGCGATTTCGGACGGTGTCATCGCGGATATGCAAACCGCCGTGGTCGATGCGGTTATCCGGGATGCCGAAACACGGGGCTTGAGTGCGGTCGCCTTCTGGTACGATGAACGCGATCCGCAGGCGCTGACCAGGGTCGTGCGTCCGCTGAAGGCTGTGGCACTCGTTAATATGACGCACATGCAGAACGGCCCGGCTAGGCAGGCCGAGTTTGCCGACCTCGATATCACTGTCCTTCAGGTCATGGGCTATCGCGCGGGCACCATAGCCGAGTGGCGGGCGGAGGCGTCAGGTGTGGGGTTTTCATCGGTGCCGACGCAGTTTGCCGTGCCGGAAAGCTGGGGTCTGTCCGATCCGGTGCTGATCAGCGCAGTCGAAAACGGCGCGCAGGTGCCTATCCCGGAGCAGGTGGCGCTGTTGGGGGCCAAACTCAGACGTCTGGCCGCCTTGCGGAGTAGGCCCAATGCCGAGAAACGCGTCGCCCTGATGTTCTGGAATTCTCCGGCGGGTGAAAAGAACTTTTCAGCTTCGCATCTCAATGTGCCGCGTAGTGTTGAGGCGATTACCGCCGCCCTGCACGCTGCGGGCTATACTGTGCCGCCGACCACAGAGGCGACACTGATCACAGCCGCCCAACTGATGATGGGAGGGTATTACCGGCCCGAAACCCTGGATGGGTTGGCACGTCAGGGCTTTGCCGCCTGCCTGCCAGTAAGTGCCTATAAAGCGTGGCTAGGCACCTTGCCACCAGTGACTCGGACCGAACTGCTTGACCGGCACGGCGCGCCGGAGCGACACTGGGCGGTGCGTGGTTCGGGGGCATCGGCCTGTTTCATTATCCCCAGAGTGCGGATCGGAAACATGACCTTTCTGCCGCAGCCCCCCCGCGCCGGGAAGGTCGGAGCCGCGACCCACGACACTAAAAGCGTGCCGGATCATATCTATCTGGCCGCCTATGTCATACTGCGTGAACAGGAAAAGATCGATGCCCTGGTGCATTTCGGTACCCACGGCACTCAGGAATGGACGCCGGGTAAGGATCGCGGGCTGTGGGCCTATGACTACCCCAATCTGGCGGTGGGCGATATGCCGGTGATCTACCCCTATATTCAGGATAATGTCGCCGAGGCCATTCAGGCCAAACGTCGGGGTCGGGCCGTGACTATCAGCCATCAGACTCCGCCCTTTGCGCCGTCTGGGCTATATGATGAATTGCGCGACCTGCACGGCCTGATCCACGAATATTCGCAGCTTGAGCCTGGCGGGGTGCGCGATCGTGTGCAGGATAATTTGCTGAATACGGCGGTGGCAGCCAACCTGCATAAGGATATCGGCTGGACCGAGGCAGCGGCGCGTGCGGATTTTCCCGGATTTTACGCTGTGCTTCATGATCATCTGCATGAGTTGGCGCGCGCGGCGGTACCGCTGGGGCTGCACACCTTTGGTCAGTCGGCCACAGTCGAACACCGCCTGATGACGGTAATGCAGGCGCTCGGGAAGCCCTATCTGTCGGCCCTTGGACTTGATCCGAATGAAGCCTTTGCCGAGGATTTCAGCGCGATCCAGACCGGTGAGCCTTACCGCGTTCTGAAGGCGCACCTCATTGATGGGCAAGCGGTTGATGATCTCAACCCGGCCCTCAAGGCTGAGATCGAAAAAGGGCGGGCGCAGTTTGAGCGGTTGTCAGTTACGGGCGAGATGGAGGCCTTGCTGGCGGCCCTTGACGCGCGGTTTGTCCGGCCCGCCACCGGCGGCGATCCGGTACGCGACCCTATGCTGGTCAGCGGGCGCAATCTCTATGCCTTTGATGCCGCCAAAATCCCCACCAAAGCCGCCTATGATCAATCCGAAGCGGCATATAAAGGTTTGATTGACGCCTATCAGGCCAAGCACCGGCGGCTGCCGCGTAAGCTGGTTTTTAGCCTGTGGTCGGGCGAGTCCATCCGCACCTTAGGTGTCATGGAGGGGCAGGTCTTGCGGGCCTATGGCCTTGACCCGGTTTGGGATGCCAGCGGGCGGGTGATCAACCTGACGATCCGGCCGGATAGCGACCTGAGCGCGCCGCGGGTTGATGCGGTGCTTCAGATTACCAGCGTCTACCGTGATCAGTTCGATAATTTCATGACCCTGCTGGCGCGCGCGATTAATAAGCTGGCCGCACAAGGCGGTAATCCGGTCGCGACTAATAGCGCTGAACTTGAAGCGCAACTTATCGCCAAAGGTATAGCCCCGGATCGAGCCAAAGCCCTGGCCCGCCTGCGCATGTTTTCAAATGCACCGGGAGAATACGGCTCCGGCCTGCCGGACCGGGTGATCGACTCTAAGAGCTGGGAAACCGAAGGCGAACTGGCCGAAGACTTTCTGGCGCGGCTGCAATATGGTTACGGGTCTGACGGTTGGGGGACATCGGAGGACGGCGCTAATCTGCTGGCGGAGAACCTGAAAACCGTCGATGCTGCGGTATTGTCGCGCTCCTCCAGCCTGCACGGTCTACTATCGACCGATCATCCGTTTGAATATCTGGGCGGGCTGTCGCTGGCGGTGCGACATTTAAGCGGTAAGTCTCCCGAGCTGTTTATTACCGATACCCGTTCCGGTGAGGTGCGCACCACCACGCCGGCAGCCTTCTTGTCCGCCGAATTGCGAACCCGCTATCTCAATCCGGAATGGATACGGCAGATGCAAACCGAAGGTTATGCCGGGGCTAATGAAATGCTGGCCGTCACCCAAAACCTGTTCGGCTGGCAGGTTACGGATCCAGCCTCCGTCCGCCCCGATCAATGGCAGGCCATGACCGATACCTATGTGCGTGACAGTCGAAATCTGGGCCTTAACGACTGGTTCGAAAAAAACCATCCCTCCGCCCAGAAACAGATGGTCGATCAGATGCTGGAGGCCGTACGCAAAGGCTACTGGAAGCCCGATGCTGAAACCGTAAGCGTGCTCGAAAATCGTCGGCAACAGCTAGAGCGCGTCTCGGCCGCCGCGTCTGGATTTGGCCGTCTAATGAGTGGCCCGCCTGCTGCTACGGCGGCAGCCCCATCTGATCCAGCGGTGGCTGAGCCGGGTACGCCGCCCAATCCTACCGTTCGCGGGCGGGTGCTGAAGCCTGAGGCTCAGCGTCCGTCGGCACCGCAAAGTCCACCGGGTTTCCCCTTCCTGGCCGGGCTTTGCGGACTCCTTCTCATGCTGGCCGGTGCGCTTCATCAATGGCGCGCCAGCCGTAGCCCCCTTGAACCATAGGTTTTTCATGCCATCGTTAGAACTCCAGCTTTATAGTCTCACGCCTCTTTTCCAGATGCCGGTGATGGCGCTAATCCTTTTATGCCTTGTCTTTGCGCTGTATGCGCTGGGTGGTTTTGTGATCGAATGGGGGCAACGGTTTCAGAAAGGCTACGCGCCATTGTTTGTGCGCACCGCCCGGAATAACGGACTTGAAAGTGCCGATGTGGAACTGCTGATCCTCAAAAAGCTGGAAGGGCTGCGCATTGTCTCGCGCACCGCGCCCATGTTGGGACTGGTGGCTACCATGATCCCGATGGGGCCGGCCCTGATGGCGCTCAGCACCAATCAGGCCGAAAATGTTAGTCAGCATCTGGTGGCAGCGTTCTCGGCCGTTATTATTGCCCTAATCGCCGCTTCGGTTACCTTCTACATTCAGACCGTGCGCCGCCGCTGGTTACTTCAGGATCTGCGTCGCTATGAGCGGGGAGATATCTGATGCGCTTTATCGAAGACGAAGAAGGTGATGACCCGATCCTGAGCGTGGTCAATTTGGTGGATCTGTTCCTGGTGGTCGCGGCCATACTGATGGTGATGATCGCGGCCAACCCGCTTAATCCGTTTCAGTCGAAATCCGTGGTGGTCGTTGAAAATCCTGGCCAGGACGATATGCGCATTACCGTCAGGGACGGCGAAAAACTGACCCGCTACGAATCAAGCGGTGAGATCGGTGAAGGTCAGGGCACTAAGGCTGGCGTCACTTACCGTCTGCCGTCGGGCGAACTGGTCTATGTGCCTGAGTGACGTTTTTTAGGGAGGTAATTCACAGCCTTTATGGATGCATCTGCAGGACTGTAAAATGTCCGAAAAGGGCGTTCGGCAGCAATTGACCGCCGAGCGACTTTGTAGAATGTAGAACTGCGCCTAGAGCGTTTGCTATCTGGCTGACTCTTTGGGGATTCCTCAACTTGCGAACAGTGATTCATGGTTTGACTGGTGTTCGGAGGCGAGTTCAGATGTCACAAGCTTATTCTTTTTAGCTCCGCAAGCGTGTAATCGATTTTGTTTTAGTGGGTTCCACATGCCTTGAGGCCGGCGCCCATTTTGGTGTTAGCGAGTCGAGCGCGATCAAGTGGATCCGGCGGTTTCGGGAAACGGGCCTAATCGAGTCCAAGACTACAGGGAGGTGATTTTCGCTCCAAAGCCACTGAAATATCGTCAGATAACATATTGTCCGTTCTAGAAGGTCAACCGGACATCACTTTGATGGACAGGAAATTGAAGCGGGCGGAACAGGATCGTACCCCGGGTGATGCCGCAATTGAGCGCTTGGAATCAATGACCTACGGATAGGGCCGGGTTTCGCTCAGTTTCCCACTGATGGAATGCTGAAGAGCGGATCATCGCTGACTTGAGCGATGGTTTCAAGGGTGATGTAGCGTCCGCGCCGAACCGCCCACTTGATGGCATTGACCACGCTCATTCAAAGGTAGATTATGAGAGAGGCTGAAACCTCTCAAGCTCCCTAGAGGGGCATATTGAATATTGTTTTCTAACAAAGATATGCCGAAAGACAAATTGTTACACCTGCGTAACAATTAATAAAACCAAGATTAATGGCGTGTAACGATAATGGCGTTATGTAATTCAAGGCAATCATCCGCGCCTCATCAGGTCAGGAAACCATGTTCCATAATTCTCTAGCCGAAGCCACCCAAAACATTGGTGATTTCGTTTTATTAATCAATCAGATCGCTTCGCAAACAAATTTGCTGGCGTTGAATGCGACCATCGAGGCGGCGCGGGCAGGCGATGCGGGCAAAGGGTTTGCGTTTGTGGCGTCCGAAGTTAAAACCCTTGCCTCCCAAACGTCGAAGGCGACCGATGAAATCAGAACCCAGATCGCTGCGGTTCAAAACTCTACACAAAACGCTGTGGATGCCATCGGGCAGATCACCACGGTTATCGACCAGATCAATGTGATTTCGACGGGCATCGCCGGAGCCATGAACGAACAGTCTGCCGTGGTTCGTGATATCGCCTCGAATATGCAATTGGCGGCGGATAGTATTGAAACCATAACAAATAACGCCGCAACCATAGCCAGTGCGGCGGTTCAGGTTGATCAAAGCACGAAAAGTGTAAGTGACGCCGCCAGGGCTTTAGGGTGAAGATGATGTTCAAATTTAGATATGAACGCCGAAATTTACCTGGTTACACTGGCGGCTCAATGATTTCAGTGCCCGTGGTCAAAGCTCTAGCGCACAAAAGTTGCGGACAACGGTCCGGGTCGAAGAGGTAGGATGCTTACCTCGGCAGCGCGCAGGCCTATACTCAACCAACGGCAAAAAATAAAACTGAAAACCCTCGAACACCGCTGCCTGCAATATGAAAAACAAGCGGCCTAATTTCAAACCACCTCTAGACCAAACTCTCCGCTATTTTGCGCACGCAACTGTCCCACCATCTTTGACAAAGGACACTATGGTTATAACGGTTCACCAAGTTGACCATTACTCGACTTCTGCCGAGGAACTTGAGTGGTTTGTTGCGGGGCATGTTTCCAGGACGCGTATACTGCCGATTTCTGGTTCGCGGTTCTCAGCGCGCGTCAAAATGCATGTCATCGGCGAGGGTATGCTTTGGACAACGGATTACGCGCACGGCGCAGAAGTCCTTCCTTACGATCCACCGGATGCGTTTCTGGTTCACCTGTCCTCTCATAACGCTGTCGAGTTTACCAGCCCAAGCCAGGTTAACGGCTCCACACCCGACAAAGGATTTGTTGAGGAGGCAAGGCGGACCACGCGCATATACCACGCACCCGGCAATCTGGCGACCGGGATCTCTCTTCCGCGTAGCATGATCACGCAGTGTTTGGTCTCTGTGCTGGATAGGGGAATTCGCGAGGACCTAATTTTCACGCCGAACTTCGAACAAAATTCGAGGTTCGGCGGCACACTGAATACGATGGTGAAGGCTATTTCATCGGGTTTGGAAGATGGTGGCGCCTTGTGCCAAGCGCCCATTGCGGCGCACCATATGTTTCAGGCGCTTGTCCATATGGTGCTTGGCAACCTTACGCACAATTATTCTGATTTGATGGTGTCGCCCGCGCCGTCAGTTTCCCCAAAACACGTCAAGGCCGCCATCGATTACATTGACGAACACGCGGGTGAGCCTTTGACCATTCCGCAAATAGCCGAGGCCGTAAACGTTAGCGTGCGCGCGTTGCAAATGGGGTTCCGTCGTTTCAAGGATACAACGGTCAGAGCGTATATACGAGAGGTACGGCTTCATGGTGTCAGACGTGAGCTGTTGAATCCGGAAAGCGGTCGGACTGTTGGCGACATTGCCCGGTCTTGGGGCTTTATCCACTTAGGCCATTTCGCCGCAAGCTATCTCTCGACATTCGGCGAAAATCCCTCAATGCATCGGGCGCGATAAACGAGGTTTCAGCGAGCCGTGTCAACGGCGGAGTAAAAGTCGGCCACGTGGCGACGCAAAAGTAGGCCAGTTGTTCTGCGCGTAGGAGAGCCCCTATAGCGTGTAGCCCGAAGGGTGCTCTCCTACGCGGTCGGCCTGTTTTTGGGGTAATCAGGGGGCTTGGCTGGCCTTACGAGCGCGGCTATGAGCCAGACGATAGCTGTCGCCATTCATCTCGAGGATGCTGACATGGTGGGTCATGCGGTCCAGTAAGGCGCCGGTGAGCCGCCCGGATCCGAAGGTTTAGGTCCATTCATCGAAGGGCAAGTTGCTGGTAATCAGCGTCGATCCGCGCTCGTAGCGCTGGGAGATCAGCTCGAACAGAACCTCTGCCCCGTTCTTGGACAGAGGTACGGAGCCCAGTTCATCGATGATAAGCAGCTTGTAGGCCGCCATCTGCTTCTGGAAGCGCAGAAGACGGAGCTCGTCGCGCACTTCTATCATCTCGCTGACCAGCGCGACCGCTGTGGCGAAGCCGACAGGACAGGCCCTTCTGGCAAGCCGCCATCCCAAGCCCTATGGCGACATGTGTCTTCCCGCTGACTCATCCCCTAAGAACAGGCAAGACGAACCTTCAAATATAATTCCACGGTATAAATCCTTCCGCCCTCCCTGCCACATGCAGGAAGAACATAGGTGGACGACTTTTACCCGCCCGCGTCGGCACGATTCCGACCCTTCCGTGGTTGCTTTTTGCACCGCCGCTTATAGAGCCGGCTTCGAAAAACGTTTTCTGCGTGTGGGGGATGTTGAATTCGCTCTGGGGATAGCTCTTTGAAAAAAAGCCGTTCTCAAAGCAGGTGTTTAGTAGGATGAAAGCGTGCGGCATGTTCTACCGAGCGTCTGCACGCTTTGAACGGCACGGCAATGCTGAATTTGTATGCGTACCCATGACTTTCTCACCTAGACTATCGTAAATCGAAATCGCTTCAACCAATGAAACTGTCATCAGTCCACATTCTCTCCCTTATGGAGCAACTCGGACAACTCGGGCGGATGGAAATACCTTTGACACCGACGGATGAACCTATGCTATGTTCGCAAGGGTTTCGAAGACTTTTTCGTATGGATGCGTTAGAGGTTCCTAAGCTGGACGACATAGTTAAAACTATACATCCATGCGAGCAGAACATATTCGTTGAGGACATTGGTGTCATGCGGCATGGACAAGAGCCGCCTCCACGTATCTACCGTTTGGTGGGGCACCATACTCCTATGCGCTATGTGTCGCTCGCCTTCACGCCCGTTACAGACGAGGTTGGTAATGTAAGGAAATTTTTCGGACTAGCGCGCGATGTAAGTGTGGATGAGGTGAGGGCGAGACACAAGGACCAGAATGCGCGTCGGATTGGGGTGCTCATGGATTATTTTGGTGTAGAGTGCATTTGGAATACGGATAAGTCGGGACAATTATTCGAGCATTTCACGACCGGGGGCCTCGAATCTATAATACCGCATTTTGATCCACTTCGGCCCTCATCGATTCATCCGGATGATCGCGAGGCGGTGTTAGCTGAGATAGCCTCGGCGCTGGAGGGAGACGAGCCTTTTTCGATTTCCATGCGCATCTTGGGGGTTGATGGGCTGGCAAGAAAGTACGTGAAAAAGGGCCTTCCACTTAGGCGGCAAGACCGCGTGGTTGAGTGGTGGGGGCTAATCATTAAGGAAAAAGAGCTTCTGGCGTTGACGTCGACTGAAATGGACCACGCAATCGAGGCGGCGAACGGAACCAATTTGCGTGCCTTGTGCGCTCTCGCGGGATGGACGCATGACGAACTTGCTAAGAACACCGGCATATCGCGGACCACAATCTACCGCATGGTCTCCGTATCGGGGGGCCTACAGGCTCACTTCAAACGCAAAACTATTGAAGCCGTGTTGAATATTTTCGTCCAGCACGGAGTGCGCTTTCACAGGGCCCCGGACGGGAAGCTAGCGTTCTCATGGTTATCCGCGAATGACTATCCGAACACAAATATTTCTCCATCGTTGAACGGCCCTTAAGAAACCTCCTATACCGCGCAAAGCGCATCAGAGAGGATGATCTTTCGGCGACCATTGTCAAGTCAGTGCCTTTGCAGGTGCGCGAAACCTGAACTTGCCCGGGAAAAGTGGAGAGCGATCTTCGGGTTAGGCGGCCTGCCAGAGGGTGTTGCTCTCGAACTGGATTGGGCTCTTTGAATCATCGTCCGAACAGGGTGCTAAGACCCAGCATCTCCGGCTCATGGGTTTTGACAAGGTAGACTGGAACGTTCTGAAGGTAGCTCTCAAGCCGCCCCTTCCTATAGAATCGAGTTGTGAAATGGGCGCTATCAAAAAGGTTCCCGATCATATCGAAATAAGAACCCGCTAGGTACAGTCCACCACGCGCGCCGACGCAAAGCACCGTGTCCGACGCCATCGCCGCGAGCCAGCCCGTTACCAACTTGACTGCATCACTTGCCCACATATCCCCGTCGCGTGCGAGAGCCACAACCTGGGTTACACTTGTTACGCGCGGCTTAAGTCCGTCTAAAACCATCAAGCAGTAGTAAACCTCGGCGAGGCCTGCAGAGGATATCGCCCTGACGCGCGACACATGTCCATATTTCTGTCTTAACCAACGGACCACGGCAAATTCCCGATCCGTCGTCGCAGGCAGATCGCTGTGTCCGCCGGCACACGGGTAAGCCACTGAATTCCCCAACTCGTCGGTCAAGATAGAAGCGGTTCCAAGACCACGCCCGACGGCGATCATCGCCCTTATCTGCTCAGATGCCGTCGCGCTGCCGCAAATCAGACGACGCTCCGCTACCTCAAGATGGTCGATAGCCAGTGCGGTCGCCACGCAATCATTGACTATGTTCAGTCGGCGAATACCCAGCCGCTCCTTAATCCAGTTGCGATTGATCCGGTAGCTGAGATTGGGCATTTCAAATGTGCCTTCTTGTTCCCAACCACATATAGAGAAAGCTGCCCCTAGCAAATCGGGCTTATTTGCACTCGCGAGGAAGTTTTCCAAAGCCTTGTCAAACTCGCCCAGTGATTGGCATCTATAGAGTTGAGCCGCAGGCGGGCGCCGCCCTGGCTCTGCTGTGGTTATCCGGACGCTATTGTCTCCGCTAAAATCGACAAACAAAACCTGTGCTAGCACCTGTAAATACCAATATTTGAAAACGGAATGAAAATGGCGACCAAAGAGTTTACCATTGGCGGCCTGCGACGCCCTGCTCACAAGGGTTAGATAAAGAACAATAAGGGACCGAACTACCGAGTCTAAATTGAATTCAGTACGAGAGGTCTGCTAAAGGCTTACGCGCAAAGGCTTCGGATATGTGCAAATCACCAGACCTATTTGCAGCCGACGCCCCCGTATAACTGGTTATCTATTTCAGATATTCAGCGCGCTTAACTTATGCTCGAACCAGGCGTACGTCCGAACGTGCATATAAAATCGAACAAACAAGATCTTTTATAATAGATAGACGTAGCATCATTTTCATCCCAAAATTCCCGACTATTTAAATACAGTGAATGAAATTGATTTTTATAATTTTAATATTCGAATACGAAAATATGTACATTGCACCGAGAAGTGAAGAAAATTTATTCAAAGTAATCAAATTTGAAATCGTTAATTACCATTCAATTCTCTTTTCAAAATCTAATGTTGAAATTTGTTCGGGAGTTTATTTTAAAGATCGAATTATTCGTTGTTTACGGCCTCGGATAAAATTGCAAGGTTTCCGTTCTTATCAGCGAAGAAACGTATGCCGTACGGGATAAAGATTTGCAGTACGGTTTCTATGGTTTTAGATTTGAACTGGCCCAAAAGAGGAGCGGATGTCGAGACCATTCTATAAATGGTTGTACGTGAAATCCCTGTTTGTTTGGCCAGTTCGTCATGGGTCCATCCGATAAGTGCACAGATCGCTCGAAGGGTCGCGCCGGTTGTTACCGTTATCGCGTGATCCAGGGCTATAGCTTTCATCGCCAGCGAGGCGTTTTCTTCGTTTATGACGCCCCACCACTCGACAACCTTACCGTCTTCCGTAATGGGGAAGCCCATATATATGTATTTCCGAGGAACGCCATCAGCACCGAACAACCGCATTGGCACAGAGAAAGCTTCTTTGCCTGACATGGCAATATCCAGTTCAGTCAGCACATTCTTGCGATCTTCAGGATGTATGGAACTAGGTGATATTGGATCGAATTTTGGCATCACCCCAGCAAGGTTGCCCGAGGCGTAGCGCTCGAAAAGCTGGCCGGCCTCGTCTGCGCTCCATACGCACGCGGCGCCGAAATATGTCATCAACATGTCAATACGATGGGCATTCTGGATCTTATGTCGAGCCACTACCTCTTCAGCGCTCACGTCACGCGCCAGCCCAAGAAATTTTGCAATCTCTCCATCGTCGCCTAGCACGGGCGTAAATATAAGGGAGACGTACCTTGGCGGCATGAACTGAGTTGATAAGCGATAGATCCGAGGCGGCGCTTCTTGTCTGCGACGTAGCACGGCCACGTCCTCAACAAACAAACTGCGTTCCCTCGGCTGGATCGCCCGAGCGACACTCTCTAGTCGCTCGGGCTCGGTCTCATCTATCCCAAACAGTCCCCGAAACCCTTGCGAAAAACTCACGAGGCCATCAGATGGCAATACCGGGAGTTCAATCCAACCCAGTCGCCCAACTTGCTCGATGATTTTCAGTATATGAATAGAGGAAAGTTTGACGATTTTGGACATTTCTATCTGCCTTCAAAGCCGCGGCGTCGAGATTGACTGTATCTCCAAATTTTCGCCCTTAGAAAGCCACAATTAATACTTAATACCTTGTCCGCAAATAAGCATATAAATTTAGTAACGCACCATATTTTATATTTAAATTGCAGTGAATAAGGGCGACTCGGAAATATTGTATTCACAAAATTAGCAGCAATTACTTCTTTGTTAAAATTACAAAACATATTTTTGCGCTATATATTCTCTGCTGTTACTTATAGGTATTCAAAAAAACCGGGTTGCTCAAAAATTGCTAGCCATATAACAAATTTCGACCTCGGATAGCAACTTAGCCCACCAAACTCAGGGCTCCGAGCACGCCAGCCTTTTCACGCAGGTGTGCTGGGCGCACAAAGCTGTCATAGGCGGAGCGTTCAGATAAGGCCTCAATATACCCGCCCATTAAACGGTGGAATTCATCACGGGCCGCCTTAATCACCGGTTCATTCAACCCCACTCCACCCCCAACCAGAATCCGTTGGGGGGATGCAATCAGGGCCAAACTGTAGAATAGCTGAGCCAGGTAGCCACCGAGGATGCCCCATAGTGGATCGTCATAGGCAAGGTCTTCACCAGCTTTCCCCGTTCTCGCCAGGATGGCTGGGCCACATATTAGCCCCTCCAGGCAATCGCCGTGGAAGGGGCAATGTCCGATATACGGATCAGCGGACAGTTCACGCTTGATCAGTATATGCCCGGCTTCGGGGTGAAGCAGGCCGTGCACAGGCTTGCCGTTCGAAATAACCCCAACCCCAACACCGGTGCCTACGGTCACATAAGCGAAATTCTCCAAACCCTGGGCGCCGCCCCAAAGGTACTCACCAAGTGCCCCGCCATTGACGTCGGTATCAAAGACAATCTGAGCCTGCGGAAAGGCTGCCTTGAGGGGAGCAAACAGATTAAAATGACTCCATCCCGGCTTTGGGGTTTTCAGAAAGGTTCCATAGTTAGGATCGCGAACCGAAAGGTTGATCGGGCCGAAGCTGGCGATACCAATTCCGGCAAATTCACCTTGGTGCACTTGAAGTGAACGCAGTGTGTCGATGACCTCTTGCCATGTGGAGCGCGGATCACGCGTCTGTATACGGATCATCTCCGAATGGTCATTCAGGCCAGTGCCGGTTATGATATTGACCTTGGTGCCACCGAGTTCAATGCCCACAAATTTTGACATAGCCTTATACTCCCGCAACATACCAATTGACCGCATAGGGGGCCAGGGCCGTGCCTTCGTTTCCAATGATAAGGGTGCCAGGTGCCGTGAAGGTTACCGGCCGCGGACTAAAGTTGGCGACGCAGACAAACCTGCCGGTTTCCAGCGGTCTCTCAATGTGCAGAAGAGAGGGGTGCTCCGTGTCCATAACGCGCATGCCAGCGGCGAACGGCAGTATCGCTAAGCCTTGAGCGAGTTCAGCCAGAAAGGTGTACATCTCGCCTTGCGGGGTCGCTAGATCGCTTCGTGCTGCGGCCTTGTTCCAATCCATTTTAGGGCGATGCAACCAGCGCATTTCATCTTTCAGCGTGGGGTCGTTCCTGAAGTCTTCGAAATTTTCCAGCGCGATTTCATCCCCCATATAAAGCAAGGGCACGCCTTCGAGCGCATAGGTCACGCCGTAAAGAAGTTTCAGGCGATCGATCGCCATCGCATCGTCGCGACCGCCACAAAGGCTCGCGGCCATGCCGCAGCCGGACGCCGGAAAGCCAGGCGGGGCTTGAAAGGCCATGCCCTGTGCATAGCTGTCTTTCCCCGCGAAGAAATCAGACCAGTGTTGCAGGCGCTCTTTCGGCGCCGAGTCTGACAAGGCGTGCCATATAATGTCATCATGGCATCGGACATAGTTCAGCCACTGACCGTGGTCGGGCTTCTCGGCGGCGGTTGTTATCACCTTGGTCAGAACGTCGACCTTTTGGTCGGCGAGCGCACCCCAAAGGGCGGTCATGACACCATTATTGTAGGCCAGATCACACTCTCTATCCTCAGGTGTTCCGAAAAACGGCAGGACGGAGGCCTGGCTCTCAATCGCTTCGGCGAGGAGGAAGACTGATGGTGCTACGATCGACAATAACGCCCTGAAGGCTCTTAATATGTCATGGGTTTCGGGCAGGTTGCGGCTGGCGGTGCCCAAGCGCTTCCAAAGGTAGGCCGTTGAATCGAGTCTAAAGCCTTCAACACCGGCATTGGCCAGATGCAAAAGGCAGTCCATCATTTGGATGAAGACCTGCGGATTGGCATAGTTCAAATCCCACTGGAAAGGATAAAACGTTGTCCAGACATATCCGCCAGCACGCTCGTCCAACGTAAAGTTGCCCGGGGCCGTGTCGGGGAATACATCCTGTAAATTTTCCTCCCAGGCGTCCACCTCAGTCTTTGACTTGACGACAATATAGAAGTCCTCAAATTGCGGGTCACCCGCGAGTTGTCTTTGAGCCCATCCATGCTCCTTCGCGGTGTGATTCAACACCATGTCGAGCACGAGGGACATATCCCGTTGACGCAAAGCGGTGGCGAAGTCTTTCAGATCGTCAAAGCTGCCAAGGCGCGGATCCACATCGCGGTAGTCGGCGACGGCAAAGCCGCCATCACTGTCACCTTCGCGCGGCTTAAGCAGGGGCAAAGGATGAAATATACCGACGTTTAAGGCTTGCAAATAGTCCAGGCGGGCCGCACTGCCCGCCAGTGTGCCACCAAAACGGTCAATATAGGCGCAATAGGCCGGGCGCCCGGACTTTAGATACCAGTTTGGTGGGCGCTGTTGGTCCAGGCATTTAAGCTCATCCGGACGTGCCTGCAGGGCGGCAAGCGTGCGCGATCCAATTTCGTTCAGGAGATGAGGGAAATTCGAGTGGCCACCGTAGAGGCGGGTCAATGCCTCCGCTGCCTGCCTCCAATAGGACTCTGATTGCGGGGGCAAACCCGGAAACTGTACGGCGTCTTTCGTCATTATCTTTTTAAATTGTGCCGTTCTCATCATTTATCCGTCGTTTCCTTCGCCTCGTCAGATGGCTCTTTTAGTGTGCTTGCGCGTAAGTGCATCCTGCGCGCATTGTTGAGGCAGCAATATGCAGATCAATACAAACGTTTGCAATAAAATCTTGTCTCCCAGGACTCATTTAACCGCCAACCGTTAGATTTTGGGCGTTCTTGCGGTAGGTTGGTGGCATTATGGCCACGCTTTGGCCCGCTAGTGTTAAAATTTACAAATTTATCTTGCAAACGTTTGTAAGTGATGAGAGCTTGGAGCAAGCGGCGCCTTTGTGGCGGCCGAAGATAATAATCGCGGCGACTTATGACCGTGACACAGGAAGGATTAAAAAATGAAGAGCTCTCTGCACCGCCAGCGAATGGGTTTGATGTTCGGCGTTTCCGTCGTGAGTCTTGCGGGCTTGCCGATGGGCAGCGCCTTTGCGCAAGAGGCGGCCAATACTGACGGGGTGACCGAGGTTATTGTGACCGGTGTTGCCAAGGGGACGAACAAGCTCAATACGTCCACCTCAGTGAGTTCCCTACAGGTCGATGAAATTCAGAAGTTTGCGCCGCGGTCTGCGGCAGAAGTTTTCCGCAACGTGCCCGGTATAAGGTCGGAATCGACGGGCGGTGAAGGCAACGCCAATATCGCAGTACGTGGATTGCCGGTAGCGGCCGGCGGCGCTAAATTTCTTCAGATTCACGAAGATGGTTTGCCGGTTTTGGAATTTGGCGATATCGCCTTTGCTAACGCCGACATTTTCCTGCGCACAGACCTGAACATCGCCCGAGTGGAAGCTATTCGGGGCGGGACAGCCTCGACGTTCGCTTCAAACTCGCCAGGCGGCATCATTAATATTTTGTCGAAGACGGGCACCACCCAAGGCGGTACGGTTGCGGTGACCCAGGGTTTGGATTTCGATCAAACCCGCGCCGATTTCGAATATGGCGGCAAATTAACTAAGGAGTGGCGCTTCCATGTCGGGGGCTTTTATCGTTCGGGTGAAGGCCCCCGCGAGACGGGCTATAACGGCAATAAGGGTGGTCAGATCAAGGCCAATGCTACTCGCGATTTTTCCAACGGTTTTGTCACCGTGGGGCTAAAGTACCTCAATGATAAGGCGGCCGGCTATTTGCCGATGCCCATGCAGGTGACGGGGACGGACGGCGATCCTGACTGGTCCTCGGCACCCGGATTAAACATCCGCTCGGGTTCTATCCTGTCCGCGAATATGCTGGCGGACAAAGGCATTGATGGGCATAATAAATATCACGTCACGGATATGCGTGACGGTATGCATCCTGATAGTGTCGTCTTCAACACAGAGCTGAATTTCGACCTTGCTGGCGGTTGGACCATCAACGACAAGTTCCGTATCGCTCGCACCAAGGGCAATTTCGCGTCTCTTTTCCCGGCCGAAGTCGGCACGGCTGCGGCGATTGCGACCGGCGCCGGCGGGACGCGCCTCGTTGTGGCTAATGGCTCGGGTGTGGGTTCGACCTATACCGGCCTCGCCATGCGGGTTCACACTTTCAACGTTATCCTTAACAATCTCGATAACGCCACCAACGACCTGCGTCTGATGAACAGCTTTGATGTCGCCGGATCGAAACTGAACCTGACCATGGGGCTTTATAACTCCACCCAAACCATCAATATGGACTGGGTGTGGAGCACCTACCTGATGGAGTTGTCCGGAGACAATGCTCGTCTGCTAAACGCCTTTAATGGGACAACCAATCTGTCGCAGGATGGGTTGTTGGCCTATGGTCAACCGCTATGGGGGAACTGCTGCACCCGTCATTATGATACGAAGTACGACATTGCGGCGCCCTACGCCATCGTAAGTGCGGCTTGGGACAAACTTACACTCGAAGCCTCCCTGCGCTACGACCATGGTACGGCCAAGGGCTCCTATGCTGGAAATACCCAGCGTGCCAATTTTGATGTCAACGGCGATGGCGTTATCTCAAGACCTGAGCAAAGCGTAACCGTCATCGATTACGCCAATTCAAAGCCCGTCGACTATAGCTGGAACTATCTCAGCTACTCCTTAGGCGCCAACTACCGTCTGGGTGAAAGCCTTTCGGTCTTTGCGCGGGCATCGAAGGGAGCGCGGGTGAATGCGGATCGTTTGTTATTCGGCAAGGTCAATGCCGATGGCTCGGTGTCACGTGAAGACGCGATCGATTTTGTCAAGCAATACGAAGCCGGCGTCAAATATCGCGCCAACGGAATCGGACTTTATGTCACGGCTTTCAAAGCTGAGACAGAGGAGCAGAACTACGAGGCGACGACGCAACGCTTCATCGATCGTCTTTACGAAGCCAAGGGTGTGGAACTGGAAGCCTCTTACCGTCTCGGCCGGTTCTCGGTGAACGGCGGCGCGACCTATACCGACGCCAAGATTGTCAGGGACCCGCTCAATCCAACTCAAGTTGGCAACACACCCCGTCGTCAGGCGAAATGGGTTTATCAGCTAACGCCAACTTACAAGATTGGTAAGGTCGATCTGGGGGCTAATTTTGTGGGCACAACCAAGGCCTATACATCAGATGATAATCAGCTCGTCATGCCCGCCTATGTCCAGACGAATTTGTTTCTGGATTACGCCCTTACAGACAAGCTTACCTTGTCACTTAATGTGAACAATGCGTTTGATGTGGTAGGCATTACTGAAGCCGAAGAGGGAAGCATCACGAACAATGCGGTCAACTACATCCGCGCCCGAGCCATCAACGGACGCACCTCGACAGCCACGCTAAAGTACAGGTTCTGACGGGGGTTGCTATTAGTCATGGCTATGCGAAATCCCTCTTCGTTCGCGTGTAAGCTTGTGACTGCTTTAGGCGGGGACGACCAAAGGCCGTTCCCGCCTCTTTTTCATGTCAATAGACACAAACCAGGGGGATAATGCCCTATGAAAAATGCTGCGGCCACTCGGCCCGTGAACCTCATGGTAATCACCTGGCTGACCTACCTCATGTTCATGATGTTTGCCATGACCACGGATGCCGTAGGTGTGATCATTCCACAAATCATCAAAGAATTTGGCCTGACTATGACGGAGGCTGGGGCATTCCATTATGCCACCATGGCCGGCATTGCGCTGGCTGGTTTAGGGCTAGGCTTTCTGGCTGACCGGATGGGGCGTAAGTGGACGATCATTCTGGGGTTGGCTATGTTTGCGCTAAATTCCTTCCTGTTTGCCGCGGGTAATGATTTCCTGTTTTTCTGTACTTTGCTATTTATCTCAGGTCTGTCGATTGGGGTGTTCAAGACCGGAGCCTTGGCGCTGATTGGCGATATCTCCACCTCGACCCAAAGCCATACTCGCGTCATGAATATGGTTGAGGGCTTTTTTGGTGTTGGAGCCATTCTCGGACCGCTGATCGTCACCCAATTGCTGTTGAGTGAGGCATCATGGAAGTGGCTCTATGTCATCGCGGGCGTACTATGTAGCTTGCTGATACTTGCGGCCTTCGGCGTTAAATATCCCACTACACATGAACCCTCGCAAGAGACCGTCAATCTCAAGGCTTCACTCGCCATGATGAAAGACCCCTATGCCATGGCATTCTCGGGTCTGGCCATGCTTTATGTCGGGGTGGAAACGGCCATATATGTGTGGATGCCGACCTTGTTGGCCGGGTATCAGGGCCCCGCGATGTGGTTGGCGCTTTACGCGCTTTCAGTATTTTTCGTCTTGCGCGCGGCTGGCCGTTTCTTTGGCTCATGGATGCTGGCGCGTCTGTCATGGACGGTTGTCATGGCCCTGTGCTCTGGGGCTATCCTGATCTGCTTTGTGCTGGCATTGTTCGGAGGTCAGTCGTTGGCCGTCTATGTTTTGCCGTTGTCGGGCTTATTTATGTCGGTCATTTATCCGACCATAAACTCCAAGGGCATATCGGGCTTCAAAAAGGCACAGCACGGCGCGGTGGGGGGAATTATCCTTTTTTTCACATGCCTCAGTGCGGTTATCGCGCCCCTGGCTATGGGGGCGATCAGCGATGTATTTGGTGATGCTAAGTATGGATTTGTGCTTGCGACAGTTCTTGCCGCGCTGTTGTTTGGCGCCTTGCTGTTTAACCTGATACGCGACCCCAGTGCCTCGCGGCTTAAGGCACTCGATGTCAGCGAATATTAGGTTGAAGCCCTGACAATCAGGCTGGCGGGAATAACGGCTGAGGATGTCTTGTCTCCGCCAAGCCGCTGGAAAAGCAGGTCAACCATCATCTGAGCGCCCATGCGCAGATCCTGCTTGATCGTGGTAAGGGGTGGCGTGATCGACTTGGCCATGGTCACGTCATCGAACCCGCAGACCGCGACATCTTCTGGTACCTTGCGGTTCCCCTCGGTGAGAGCGGTTATCGCAGCGAGCGCAATCACGTCCGAGGCGCAGAAAATGGCATCGAACTTCCGGCGTGAGGTCAGGAGGTCGCGTACGGTCTGATAGGCGGAGTCATAGGTGAAATGCGCCTCGATGATCTGGGCGGGGCGGGGAGGTGCCCCGGCCTCGGTGAGGGCTTGTTTATAGCCGTGCAGACGACTTGAGACCTCGGGCACCTGAGTGGGGCCTAAGAATAGAATCTGATTGCGACCTCGTGAGATCAGATGTTCGGTGGCTAAGCGTCCACCATAGACGTTATCGACGCCGACCGAGCAATAAGCTTGTGCGGAAAGGCGTTCTCCCCAGACCACCATGGGTGGATATTTCTCCGCCAGAGCATTAATCTGGGCGTGTTGATCCGATTGCCCCAGAACCAGCATGGCGTCAAAGCGATGTGATTGTACCAGGTCTTTCAACCATCCCTGACGAGGTGCGGGGTTTTTCGACATCAACAGATCGTATCCGCGTTTAAACACTTCTTCGGACAGGTGACCGATCAGTTCCAAAAGAAAGGGATCGGTTACCTGCTGGCCGGTTTCATGACGCATGGGTAAGACGAGCCCGATAGTGCGCGTTGTCTGAAGGCGTAAGTTCCGGGCCGCCTGATTGACCACGTAGCCATTCTCTTCAGCAATCGTCGTTATTTTTTCCCGTACGTTATGAGGAATCAACGGGCTGCCCGCGAGGGCGCGAGACACGCTTGAAACCGAAACGCCAGCGAGTTTGGCAATATCAGCCATCTTGATACGTTGTATGGCTGGCTTATCAGGGAGTGTACTTGGCAAGTGGGCATCCGAAAACGATTGCAATTCTGCGAAGATGTTAGCCGATCTTGGCCGCATTGTGTGGAGTTTTTACGGCATTCCGCTCTAGGCAACGCCCTGCAAATAGAACCATAGCGCGATCCAGTGCCGGCGCACGCAACTTGTAATTACATCCAGAACGCAACGCTTCATAATAATGCGACAATACTGGAATGAAGTGTATTTGACCATTTTAAATGGGGTAAAATTTATAAGCAGATATTTCTGATAACTGGTATCACTTTAAAATATATTACAGGCGCTTAGACCACCATATGATTTAATTATTTTAAACCAACTCTATTTACCATGTTTCATATTGGAAATGTTCTGTCCTTATTCATGTGATGGTTTGGAGATTTAGATGAATTTCAAAAATTGGCCAGTACTAGGCAAATCGTTGTCGCTACTGGCGGCGCTTGGTTTCGCTTGCATTTTGACGGTTATCTTTTCTGCAAACAGCATGAATAAGATCGATAATCTCTACAGTGGGATTATCAGCGGGCCTGAAAAGGCGTTGACCGCACTGGCTCGAGCAAACCGAAGTATGGTCTCTTCATCCCGAGACATATTTGCGCTGAGCGTGGCCACCGCGCCTGTCGAAATGGATAGGGCGGCTAAAGCGCTGGACGAATCCAAGGCATTTTTTGGTACGCAGATTGATATCGCAAAGGCGGCAGACCCAGAACACGCATCGGACTATGAAAAGTTTCGCGCCGATTTTCTGTCCATCTTAAATACCACCTGTGCCGAGACTATCCGTATGGGCCATTCAACCAATCCTTTAGACGCGATTAAGTCTGTTGAGCTTGCAAAAACAGTTTGTACTCCCGCCATAGACGCTTTGGTTAAAACAACTGTCGACTATGCCACGTCTTCTTCGGAACGGCTCGACAAGATCTCCGATGAGGCCACCGCAAGTACAAAATCGACCATCATGATCACTTATGTGTCAGTGTTTGGGGCCCTTGCTGTGATTGCCGCCCTTGCTTTCTGGCTGACGCTGACTGGAATTGTGTCGCCGATAAAGGCACTTACAGACGTCATGACGCGCATGTCACAAGGCGACTTAGCTGCATTGGTGCCGGGACAGGATCGAAAGGACGAACTTGGACAGATGGCGCGTACGGCAGAGACCTTCCGCAAGGGCCTCGAAGAGGCAGAGGCATTACGCGCAGGCGCTGCGGCATTGAAGGAGCGCACTGAGGCCGAACGGCGCCAGGGCATGCTTGACCTCGCCGACGATTTCGAAAAATCAGTGGGTGGAATTATCAACATGGTCTCAGGCGCGGCAACAGAACTACAGGCGTCGGCACAACAACTTACGAGCACAGCGCAGGAAGCGTCCGCCCAAACGCTCGCGGTCTCGGCTGCCGCCGAAGAAGCTGGAGCCAATGTCGCCTCAGTTGCGGCATCGACTGAGGAAATGAGTGCCTCCGTCTCTGAAATCAGTCGCCAAGTCGAAAGCTCCGCGCAAATCTCCGCAGATGCTATGGCTGAAGCGGCTCAGGCTGGCAGGATAGTCGAGGAACTAACCGAAGCGGCTGAAAGTATAGGAGGGTTTGTCGATATGATCTCAGGCCTTGCCAGCCAGACCAACCTGTTGGCGTTAAACGCCACGATTGAATCGGCAAGAGCTGGTGAAGCCGGTAAGGGGTTTGCGGTTGTGGCGTCTGAAGTTAAGGCGCTTGCCGGTCAGACGGCGAAAGCCACGACGGAGATATCCGAAAAGATTAGCGAAATCCAGACGGCTACGGGCCGGGCTTTGGCAGCCATGCAGAATATCGGCAACACCATAAATAAAATCAACAGCAACTCTACCGCAATCGCCTCAGCCGTCGGACAACAAAGCTCAGCAACTCAGGAAATCGTACATTCCATCAATCAGGCCTCGATGGGAACAACGGAGGTGACGGTAAATATTTCAGGTGTCGCCGACGCAGCGGAGCAAACAGGTGCTGCTGCTTCTCAGGTGTTGAGTTCTTCAAGTGAACTGGCCGAACAGGCCGCACGTCTGACCCATGAGATGCAAAAATTCCTTGGTACTGTGAGGGCAGCATGATGGATAATCGACGCCGCGAGGACAATTTAGCGATGCACCCATCTAGCCTAGGGTCTGACAGTATCTTCAGGTTGGCCGCTAAACTACCCCCTGAAGATCTTGATCTAGTACGTGCGCGCTTGGTGAATATATCTGAAGTGCAATTCAGCCGTCTGCGTACAGAGTGTGTAGAGCTGACCCAAATGATGGACAATAAGGCCCCAGAAACTGTCAGCATGATGCTCAATGGGCTAGACCAGTTTGTCGAAAACTACTTGAGCCTTGTGCGGCAAATTGGTCGGCCAGAAGCGACCGCGCATCCAGACCACGGAACTGGTCACGCGCAGAGGTGACTTAGCTTGGTATGGCTCGCGGCTTTATAGCCTCAGAGAATAGCGTGGCGAGTCCAACAGACCATAGAGTTACAGAGGTGATTTTATCCCTCTGTAACATCGCCTGTCACAGGCTTGCGGTTTTCCCCCGAACACGCCCGCGGCTCGTGACAGGCGATGACAGTTTTGAAGACAGCAGACCTTGGGCCAAAACCTGGCCGGCCATTTCAAGAGCGATCGCCATGCGTAACAACGACCGTAAACAAACGTCCCGAAAAGATATTCGAAGTTTATCAAATTTGGGAGAAACTGCATCGACCAGCAGAGTGTTAAACCTGTCAAATATATTCAAGGTCAGCGGTCAAGAAAAGGAGTACCGAGCCGCACCGTTTTTCAGAGACAGCCAACTCAACAAAGCGATTCTCGTTAAGCATACGCTGCGGCCCAATGAAAGAGCGCTGTTTTCATCAAGCCGTCGCACAGGTACCAAGGTGATATTGCCTTTCGACCCTCTGGATTTAAGGTTAGGGGGCAGCTCAATTTTTGTGAATCAACATGGTTTCGATAGATTCATAAAAGACTTCTTCGACGACCAGGGTGCGGGCAAGCATGTTGATATCGAAGTCCTCAAAGCCCTCGACGCAATTCCCTCTTTGGACCCCTTTCTAGTAAAGGAACATCTGGGTCGGCTGGGGGTTACACCGGCCTCTTGTTATCTTAAAATATCGTCCTCTGATGTAAATGACATGATTGGGTTCGCTAATTCAGAAATAGAAAAGCTGGTTGTAACCGCATTCGGCGGTGCTATTAAGCATGGAACATTCAAGCTCGCGAGTAAAATTCTCTCTAACGAGCTAGATATTGAGCTGACTCCCCTTAGGTCAACTTTTCGGATGAAGCCGGAAGAATTCTCCGACGGTATTTTTTCTTGGCGGGCATTTCTTTATTTTAAATGGCGGCATCTGACTCTACAGAGCGAAATTGAATGGCTGTTAAAAAGTCTATCAAAATATCAGCCAAGCAGCACACTAAATAACGATGTAAAGGCTTATATAGAGCAGGTGAAACCACGACTGGCTCGGCAAATTTACTTATCTATTGTTGCGGTGAGTGAAACTTTGAGTGTTTATGATCGTGCATACTCAGCCTTAGTTGTCGGAAAAGAGCCGTCGCATTTTCGCAATTTCCTGATTAACGGTCCTGAACTGTTTTATGAATTAGGCGAGAATATTGGCATTCTCAGCCATATCTGTTCATTTTGGAATTATAGAATGGGCAGTGGTTCTAACCATCTTCGGCTTCCAGCCGAAGATTATGCCGATATTCTGATGGACTTTGAAGAAAGCCTAGCCGTCGTTCATCTCAACGACGAAAGAAGCCGGGAAAGGTCGATCAGCCTTTGATGCCAATTGCGTAAAATTACTTGGATCAATCTCGTGTCCATGCCCAAGTGCCAATTGAACCGCCCCGGATTTGCCGGAGGCCCAAACTCGTGAGTAGATAGGGCTATGACAAACAAGACGACGAATAAATTCTCGCCCGAGGTCCGTGAGTGCTCTGTGCGGATGGTTCTCGATCATGAAGCCGATTACCCATCGCGATGGACAGCGATCTTGTCGGTGGCTCAGAAGATCGATTGTGCGCCAGGCACGCTGAACGACTGGATCAAGAAGACCGAGGTTGATTCCGGCAAGCGTGTCGGCGTTCCGACTGATATGGCGGAGAAGAAGAAGGCCCTGGAGCGCGAGAACCGGGAGTTGCGGCAAGCCAATGAGATATTGCGCAAGGCCAGCGCTTATTTCGCCCAGGCGGAGCTCGACCGCGCGTTCAGGCGATGATTGCGTTCATCGATGATCACCGGGAGGCGTACGGGGTCGAGCCGATCTGCAGAGTTTTGCCGATTGCCCAATCTTCCTATTTCGAACGCATCGCTCAACGCAAGGATCCGGCTCGACTGTCGGCACGGGCGAAGCGTGATCTGGAACTGAAGCCGGAGGTCGCGCGCGTGTTTGCCGAGAACTACGAGGTCTATGGCGTGCGCAAGGTCTGGCGCCAGATGCGACGGGAGGGGATCACGGTTGCCCGCTGTACAGTCGAGCGGTTGATGCGTGGCCTCGGCCTGCAGGGTGTCATCCGTGGAAAGCCAGTTCGTACAACGGTTTCCGATAAGGCGGCGCCTTGCCCGCTTGATCATGTGAACCGGCAATTCCGCGCTCCGGCACCCAACCGGCTATGGGTGTCTGACTTTACCTATGTCGCGTCCTGGCAGGGCTTTGTCTATGTGGTCTTCGTCATCGACACCTACGCCCGACGGATCGTCGGCTGGCGCGCCAGTCGTACCGCCCATGCCAGTTTCGTCCTCGATGCGCTGGAGCAGGCGAGCCATTCAGCGCGTCTGACGCATCGCATGCAGGCTCCTCACTATGTATCGAATGCGAAGCGCATCTTTGCTTGTCCGGATGCTCCCTCTCGAATGTAAAACGCGATCGCTCGCTCATTCCATTCGGGTGTTTGCCATTCAAGCCGGTCGGCACCGAGGCGTTGAGCGGTCGCTTTAGCATGATGAAGAAGGCTCGCGCCGGCGCCTTGGCTACGTGCTTGGGTTTCCACATACAGGCAATCGAGATGCGCCCATGTTTGTCCGCCACGAAGATATGAACTCTCGGAGGACTCGCGCCCAAAATGCAAGACAAATCCTCCTTGGAAATTGTCGCCTCGCTGTGTTCGAATTTCGCATGATCGCGGATCATCGCCAGCAAGCCGTCGCAATCGCTTGGCCGGGCTTGCCTGACGGTGACGGGCATCAGGTCGGCTCGACCTGAAGCGAAAAACCCTCATCGAGCCAGCCGGTAACACCACCGGCCATAATTTTCACGGGGCGTCCCAAGTCGGCGAGGCGGAGTCCGCCGCGTGCAGCTCCGTTACAATGCGGGCCAGCACAATAGGTCACGAAAATGGTGTCCTCGCTCCACTGCGCCATCTTCGAAGTAACGATTTTTCCGTGGGGCAGGTTAATTGCACCAGGAACATGGCCCTTGGCGAAGAGAGCGGGACTGCGCACGTCGAGCAGCACGAAGTCCGCGCCCTTCGATAGGGACTCGTGAACGTCCCAGCAGTCGGTCTCGAACGTGAACTCAGCAGCGAAATGCTCGCGCGCAAGATGGCTTGGGGCGGGAGCTACAGCGGTAACAGCGGTTGGCATAGTGAAATCTCCTTTCGCAGCACTGGTGACATGCAGCGCGCGTTGCTTGCAATTGGCGTAAATGACAATATACGTACATATTATGCCAAACCTACAGAACCCACTCGTCGTCGCCCTGCTTTATGACGGGCTATGCACATTCGAATTCGGGATCGTCGCGGAGGTTTTCGGCCTCGCCCGACCGGAGATGGGGCCGACATGGTATCGCTTCGCCAGTTGTGCGATCGAGCCGGGGCCATTGCGGGCGCACGGCGGGTTCAGCATCATTGCTGACGGTGCCTCTGATCTGATCGAACACGCCGACCTAATCGTCGTGCCCGGTTGGAAGGGAGCCGGCGTCCACGTACCCGATAGTTTGACAGGCTCCTTACGGCGCGCTCATGCGCGCGGCGCAAGGCTCGCATCAATATGTTCGGGCGCATTCGTCCTTGCCGCAACCGGTCTGTTGGATGGTGCGGTGGTAACGACCCACTGGCGCTATGCAGACGCACTTCGCCGTCAGTTTCCTGCGATCGAGGTGGATGAAGCATCGCTCTATCGTGGTGCGGACGGCATCTTCACTTCGGCAGGCAGCGCGGCCGGGATCGACTTGATGCTTGAAATCGTACGGCAGGACTTTGGCTCTGACGCGGCCAATTCCGTTGCCCGGCGAATTGTCATGCCCGCGCATCGCAGTGGTGGGCAAGCGCAGTTTCTTGAACGTCCTGTGAGCATTAGGCCCACTGCGGAAATTGCACCGCTGCTTGACCTAATGAGACAGCAGATCCATTGCCGTTGGCCTATACAGGACATGGCGCGCGAAGCACGTATGAGTAAACGCACCTTCGAGCGGCGCTTTGTAGAGGCAACGGGTCAATGGCCAGGCGAATGGCTGATCGGTGAACGAGTCGCGGCCGCAAAAGAACTCCTCATCCAAACAAAAAGCCCCATGGAAGAGATAGCAGAGGCTGTTGGTTTTGGTAGTTCCCACACATTGCGACATCATTTCCGCCGCTTAGTGAAGCTCAGTCCCAGTGAGTATCGTAGCCAGTTTTCTGATAACCGATCGGGCGCGGATGCGGTATTATAATGCAGTCTGTGACGTCCTCCCAGTTTGCTCAGCCAATTTGAAGGTTAGTTTTCCGGCGTCGTGACGACCTACGAGGAAGGCCGCCTGGATGAGAAACCCGGCCCCACGGCGGGATACGGCCAGCCTACAACCACCGAGAAGCTTTTCGACAAGTCCGCCAACGGTGTTGCAAATCAGCGTAAATTCCAGAAATGCAGCGAAGACATTGCATCCCCGGATGGACTTCCTCTGCGGATGACAGCGAGTTTTTGTCTCTCAATGTCCTTTTATGGTGGCCAGTGAATGCTGTGTAACGGACACCCAATTTCGCCACGGTTGAGCCGCAGCGGCATAGCTTATTTCTTCCCCGGTGACGCCTGTTCAACGATCACCAGCCCCACGGTGGCAGAGTCAGGGGCGCGCTCGCAGCGATATTGCGGCCGCTGTCAATGTCCGGACTGGCAATTTTGCTTATCTTGACAACGCCAACACTAAACCGCATTTCGGACGCCGATATGCGGTCGAAATCAACAAGCGCTTCAAGAGTCGTTTTGAGATCGCGGGTGTCATACCAGCTTGTTGCCTGCATGCTTCTTGAGGGTGCCATGAATGGCGGCGGGCGCTGCGGCGTAAAAAATCCGGGTACGCCATGGGTCATAATGTGAGCGGCAGCCATCTGGTTGATGACTCCGCGCTGACTATCGTTCTGCCAGGCACTGCCAAACCATTGGCTCCAGCCAGCATCGGTGCTAGCCCGCTCCCAGAAAGTTCGCAGTTTATTGACGCGATCAACCGGCGCGTTCCCGCAATGATGGCTGCGTTTATGGCACCGATCGAAATGCCCGAAACCCATGTCGGTTCAATGCCGCGCTCAGCCATGGCCTCATAGACCCCAACCTGAAGAGCCTAGCGCGCCGCCGCCCTGAATGACCAGAGCAATGTTCTCGAAGGGTGTGCCACCTCACAGGCAATAACCGGGGGCGCTACAATCGGTGCTAGCCCCGGCACCGACAATCATCGATAGTTTACAATTCAGGTAACTTTCTTTGTGCATAGCATCATTGTTCGGATCGTGAAATCTGCGACCTATGGACCTCCAGCGACGTCACGGACAGGTGCTTCCCCAATACTAGGTCGGGTTAGGGAAAGTACTCGACTCGGGCAAATCACGCAGTCCCGTCTTCATTCTGAGGATCGGCGTTGGCGAGCGCTAACACTGAAGGGGATAAAAAGATGATTTCACCAAAAGCTCTATTGCGTTGTGGCAGCGCGATAATCCTGGCGGCTGCCGTGCTGCCTGGCCTGGGCTATGCGCAATCCGCACCCGAAGCCCAAACGGCTCAAGATGGGGTGACGGTCGTAACCGTTCAGAAGCGCCGAGAGGATGCTCGCTCTGTTCCGGTAAGTGTCAGCGCCCTGAGTGCGGCGGCGCTTGAGAAACACCATGTGGCAGACTACGCGGATTTGGCCCGTCTGGTGCCGGGGCTATCTTTCACGAACACCGGCAACAGTGGCCTGTCTCGCATAAGCCTCCGCGGCGTAAGTTCGTCTGAAGGGGCCGCAACCGTTGGCGTATACCTGAATGATGTTTCACTTACGTTGCCCAATCAATTTTTTACCGGTGTCACGATGCCCCGAATTTTCGACCTGGAGCGGGTTGAAGTGTTGCGTGGCCCCCAAGGGACGCTTTTCGGCGATAGCTCTATGGGCGGGACAATCCGCTTCATTACAAAAGCACCTCGGCTCGAGGACTATAGCGGTTATATGTCGGCAGAGGTCTCTTCAACGGAAGGCGGTGACCTGAACCACAAGATCGAAGGCGCGGCCAATTTGCCTCTAAACGACCAGTTCGCGCTCCGCATTGCCGCCGTCAACGAGTTCCAGAGCGGCTTTGTCGATCATGTGGATTCAACCGGTCAAGTCGATCGCGATAACGTCAACTCCGAACGCACAACGGCGGCACGAGCGACACTGCTTTTTGTCCCTTCGGATTCGCTGAAAGTTACGGCATCCTTGCAGTGGCAGAAAGTATCCAGCGCCGATACAGGCATCTTCAATCCAGCGCTGCCGAAGTTCCAGCAGGATAAAATTGTTCGCGAGCCTAGCCGAGATAACCTCTACGTGCCGAGCCTAACTATCGAAAAAACCTTCGGCGATCTCACTTTTACGTCGGTCACAAGCTACGCTCACCGCGAGTTTGCTCGAACTTTCGACGCGACTATCTTTGACAGCTCCTACGTCGCCTTCACTCTCGATCCAAACTTTGGGACCAACTACGACACGCTGGCGGCTCTGCCGGGGATTTTTCCAAACACCGATACAACACGGAGTTGGTCGCAGGAATTTCGTCTGGCTAGCCCCGGTATTAAAGAGTCCGGCAAGCGGTATGAGTGGCAAGCTGGCCTTTATGTGTCCAGCCTGAGAGTAACCGGCATTGATGACGAGTATGTCCAAGGGCTGAACGAGACTGTGCAACAGCTGTATGGTCGAACAGTCGAAGACCTGCTCGGCTACGCGGCGCCGGACGACAGGCTCGGATACTTCCATACGCGCAGCCGCTATCAACAGGCGTCGTTATTTGCAGAAGGCTCCTATCTGGTCACGCCGAAACTCAAAGCGACGCTAGGTCTCAGATATACGAAAGCCGAGAGCCGCTATCGTGTTGATGAAGGCGGCTGGCTCTACAGCGCCGTGCCGGCAACGGATAGCGCCGAACAGAGCTCAAGCCCAGTGACGCCTAAACTGGCCTTTGTTTACGAACTGACCAGCACGGTAAACCTCTTTGCCAGCGCCTCGAAGGGCTTCAGGTTGGGTGGTCAGAACGCACCCGTTCCAACTTATTGCGCTTCCGCTCTGTCGTCGCTGGGACTCACCAATGACGCCGTTAAATCATTCGGTTCCGACTCTCTTTGGAGCTATGAAGGGGGCATCAAGGCACGGCTATTTTCTAATCGCGTAAGCCTAAACGCATCGGCCTTCTACGTCGACTGGGAGGATGTCCAGCAACGTCTTCTCCTGGGGTCGTGTGGCTATAATGTTACCGTCAATGCGGGTACGGCGCGCAGCCAGGGCGGTGAGTTCGAAGCCACGGCACGTCTAACCGACAATCTGGTCCTCAATGTGTCGGGAACCGTCACCGATGCTACGATTACGGACGCCGCCGTAGGTTCAGGCGCGGTAAACGGTCAGCATCTCCTTTCCGTACCTCGCAATAACTACACCATCGGTCTGGATTATACCCGCGCGCTGGGGGAGGGCATGGTTGGGTACGCCAGTATCGCCGTGACACACACGGGACGAAGCAATGGCTCCTTCTCCCGGACCAACACAGACTTCGAGCGCCCGGCCTATGATGTGGTAAACACCAACCTGGGGCTGGAGACCAGGAGCCTGACGTGGTCGATCTTTGCGAAAAACCTCTTCGACGAAGATAAAATCATACAGCAGCCCTCAGTGCTGTTTACGACGCACGGCTTGACGATCCGCCCGCGCACGGTTGGGATCAATGTCAGAAAGACCTTCTAAGGTAACGGCCGTAAAGAGTGAGAGCGGCTTTGGATCGAAAGGTCCGAAGCCGTTTGCGTTGGTAGTGCAAACCTATTATCTCGCGGGTATGTCCTCCTGCGTTTGGTGCTTCATAGGTAAGGTGTGTTGATGGGCAGACTTGGTGATAAAGCCGCTCAGGCGCGGGCGGCGCGACCCGTAGGGAAAGACTTTTCCGAGGGTTTGTCCCGTGGACTGTCTGTCATCCGTGCATTGGGATCTAGCCCTTCCGCATTAACCCTCAGCGAGGTCGCACGCCGGTTGGCGCTACCGCGTGCCACGACGAGACGGGCGATAATCACTCTGATCTACTTGGGATATGCCGAAGCTACTGATGAAGGATATCGTTTGTCGCCCAAAGTGCTGCATCTTTCGGGCATGTTTGTTCCATTTCCTGTATCCGCGCTTGTCTTCCAGGCAGTCTGTGATCGTCTAGCAGAGGAGTCGCGAACTACGGTCTATGTGGCGACCCTCGAGGGAGACAGCGTGGTGTCCATTGCCGCTAAACAAGGGCCTGGCGATAAACTTTACGTGCCACCAATCGGGGCCCGATTAAGCCCATTTGAGACGGCAGCGGGGCAGGTTTTATGTGGAGGGCTGTCAAAGACCGCGCGGGCGCAATACCTTCACCAGTATGCGCCTACAGCGGCGAGGAGCGCGACCCTGTCAAGTGAGGGACGCCTGCGTCAGCGCCTCAATGAGGTAGCTGCAAGCGGCTACGCTTTGTGGGTCGAAGAAGACGGTAGGATGGAGTTGGCCGTTCCCATCTCGCATGGAAGTCAAACGGCCGCATTCGCGTTGGTTTTGCGTTTCGCTGCACCGGACGCATCTTTTGAGTTCCCGCTTGAAAGCCACTTGCCAGTCCTGCTACGCGAAGCGGCGGTCCTTTGCTGCCAACTTGAATAGCTGGTCTGCCACTTTGCCCGCTTCGGCTATTCGTAGAACTCTGGAGCTAGTCGGATCGACTGAATTTGAACCGGATCGTGGAAAAGAATCATCTTCGCCGATCGATCGACGGTTAACGATTTCAAACGCCGAATAGCTGCCAAGGCCGCGACTTCGTCGGAGCATTCGCCTGGCAGCCGTTCGTGGTCGAAGTTTTCTTGCAGGTCACCGGCGTCGAAAGGCAGGACAATGGTTTGACCGCTCGGCAGAGTGATGATCGCAGATTGGTGTCCTGGGGTGTGGCCGGCCGTATCTAGCAACTCAAGTCCGGGCATGGCATCCCAGTCACCGTCTTTCAGATCCCAGTCCATATCCGGCATGCTGTAGTCCTCCCTGAAGTAGGCAAAGCCAGCGTACTCGGAGAAAGCGTAGTCGAATTCTCGACGCTGGAGGGAGATGCGCGCGTGCCGGAATCGCTTGAGCGAACCGCAGTGGTCGAGGTGTAGATGCGACAGGATCACATGCTTGACGTCCTCATAGCCGATGCCGATAGCTTCAAACTGACGATCAAGCCGGTGATCGCGTCGCACAACTGGCGGCATCAACCCCAGATCGAGGAACTTCTTCCGAACCTGGTCCGGATCAGCCAGAGTGTCCTCGTTCATGCCGCAATCGAGCATCACCCATCCGTGAGACGTGTCTAGCAAATAGGCGCACACTGGCGCACTCAATATGAAACGTCCACCGCGGTCTTTCGTGGAGACGGTTTTGGGTATGAACTCAAATCCACACAGCAGAACAAACAAGCGGCGGACATCGGTCGTCAAACTCATCACCTTTATACGTCTAGGTAGCTTTTGGCCGAGCCTAGGTAGCCCACGAGGGCGAGACGGACTCGGCTAGACTATGGCTATAGGGGCGGGAGGGGGGCGGATGTATGAGTAATTGTGCAAGTTTTGTGGGGAGGTTTGCCAACCTTTATCGCCCGCGACGCGCGTAAAAGTCGATCGCGAGTGCTGTTTGCAACAGAAAGTGCGTTCGATTATCGAACAAGCCTGTCTGTCGGTTAGTAACGATGTTGACGCTTATCGTATGACCCTGAATAGTAGCCAGAGTTCGCGTGATCCTTGGCTTAAATGCCGCACTAGGCTCATGCTAGTGAACGGTACATTTTCAGGTCAAGACCATGTCAACCTTTGCGAAAAGTTCGAAATCGATGGCGGCGGGGGCGAGCGACTGGTTATCGATCGCTGTAGTTTACGTTATAACCTTCTTGAGCATGGCCTCAGTGACATGCGTTGTCCCCCTTTTGGGAGATATTCAGAGCTATTCAGGGGCAACGCCCACGGCCCTTGGCTTTTCGCTCGCATTGTTTTCAGCACCCTCAGCTATTTTGGCGACTTTTGGAGGCGGGGCCATTGATCGTTTTGGGGCTCGGCCTAGTCTCATCGTAAGTGCCCTCGTTGCGCTACTCGCCGATCCGGTCGCGTATCTCATGCCGGGCGCGCTCGGACTGAATGTGGCGATGGTGTTGGCGGGGCTTGGTTTTGCCGGTATCAGTATTGCTGCGCCAGCCCTCATCATGACGACAGTGCAGGGCACGAAGTGCGTGCGTGCGATGTCTGTGTGGTCGACATATCCTTGCGCCGGCTACGCCGTGGGACTGATTACAGGCGGACAACTGGCCGGAACCGACAACTGGCGGCTGACCTTTGTTGCACACGGGGTAATGTTGGTCTTGGCCCTTCTATGTACCCCATTCATAGCGAAGCCGACTATAAAGGGGCTTGAAGCAAAAACGACTGAACCTAGCCTTTGGTCGGCCGTACGAAATGTCAAGGTTCTCCGTTTGGCTATTGGCGCAGGATTGGTCGCCGCAGTGGCCTACGGAACCGGGCTTGTCGCCACCGACGCGCTTACTCGCCTGCATGCAATTCCCATCAGCCGGGCCACCGCCATTCTCGCGGCAGCCAATGTGCTAAGTGTCGTTGGCGGAATTGCTGCCGGCATCTTGATGACGAGGCGCGTTCCCACGGCCTATTTGTTCATGGGCATTGTTGGTTTGTGTATTGCAGCGCAGTTTTTGTTATTTCAGCCTGCTATGCCACTGGGACTAGCACTTTTTGCCCTGGCCGGTTGGATGGGCCTGAAGGGCATGGCCATCGCCATATCCATGGCTTTGTTGCCGCAGGTTGTTAGTGAGCGCGTGGGCAGTGGGGCAGCCGCGGGTATTGTTGGTCAGGTCATCTCTTTAATGGCGTTCGCCGTGCCACCCATATATTTCGCAGCCTTAGAGCGTCAGGGCTGGAATGAGTATATAATCTACGCCTGTGTAGGGCTTTTGGTCAGTTTACTGGTCCTGCCTCTTTGGCGCCGTCCATCCATGCCTTCGGCGCATTCCGCACTCGGCGCAGGCTTAGAATAGTTGTCTCCCAAACAACTAAACTTCCAAAACTATCCATTTAATCCCGCTCGCTGCGGCTTAAAATGATCTCGCAACAGACCTCTCATTGTGAGTTGATCTGGAATTAACGACCGGCGTGGAGTATCTCTGATTATGCGTGGCAGAACGGCGAAATCGATTTGGCTTGCGTTTACAGTTTGCGCGATGCCCTTTGCAACAGTCGCTGAGACCTGGAATGGCGATGGTGGCGTGACACCTTTCTACCGCTGGGAAGGGCCGATCCCCACAAAAGCGGGGACAATGCTGCGTCGTGAGTTAGCGTCACCAGAGGCGTCCCTGCAGCAAGCGGTGCGGACCGAGCGGATTCTCTACAGTTCAATTGACTGGCTCAATCCGGACAAACCCACCATAGTCTCTGGCATGGTTTTCTTTCCGAAGGGCGCAATGCCTAAAGGCGGATGGCCCATTATCGCCTGGGCCCACGGGACGACTGGCGTAGCGGACGTTTGTGCGCCATCCTTCCTGCCGAGATCCGACCGGGACAAGGATTATCTGAACGCCTGGCTTGAGGCGGGTTTTGCAATTGTCGCAACCGACTACGAGGGATTGGGTACGCCGGGACCGCACCCCTACTTGCAATACAAGTCAGAGGCGATATCCGTGCTTGACAGTTTAAGGGCGGCTCAGAACGCCTACCCTAATCTCCTGCGTGATGACCAGATCATTATTATGGGGCAGTCTCAGGGCGGTGGGGCGGCGTTGGCCGCTGCCTACCTTGCCCCATCTTACGCACCGGAACTCAAAATTAAAGGAACAGTAGCAACGGGTCCGGTAGCGCACACTCAGAATTTTGGAAAAGCCCATCAGGAACCATTACCCGGTATATTCGCGGATCCCTCAGACTACTCCAATACAGCGTTTGAAATTTTGTACTTCCTGGGCACTATCCGCTCTATGGACAGCGCGGGCATAAAAGCAGAAGATTACATATCTGAGGCGGGCCTGCCCATGTTGCGCAAAGCGCAATCGAGTTGTTTCTGGGATCTGATCGGCTACGCTAACGAGATTAAACTCAGCATCCCGGATATGTATAAGAAGGATATACAGGCCCTGACGACGCAGGCGGAAAAGGTGAGTGCGTTTCCGGACGCTAAAATCCAGACGCCGGTCTTTACAGGCACCGGTCAGGCCGACGTCGTGGCCCAGAGCAACTTTCAGTACAATTTCATCTCAGCCATGTGTGTGGCGGGGACCTCGGTGGAGTGGCGCTATTATCCCAATGCCACCCATAGCAGCGCCGTCATGCGCTCGCGCGTTGACAGTCCGGCATTCATCGAGAAAGTTCTGCACGGTAAAAAGCCTCAAAATCGTTGCGGCGAACTCGTGCCGCCCGGGCCTGCGCAAGAACCGGAAGCGGAATAAGGAGATCTTTTACCTCAGCGTCATTTGGCGCTGCGGGCCGCACTGTCCATCAAATGCTTTAGGAATTGCGGGATGAGGCCAGAAAGTGGGCCCTGCCGTGTGATGGCCGAGATACGGCTGTTGATACCGAAGACTTTGGGAGATACCTTCCTAAAGGTGCTCTTGTCAGGAAGCGCTTCAACATAATGATCAGGCAGGTAACCGAGATAGCGGCTGGAGCGAAGCAGGATAGCAATCGCTTCAATGTGGTTGACGGTTGCGGTACGGTGCACAAAACCTTCAATTTTCAGTTTTCCCATCCCCGTTATGAAGGGGTAGCCGACATATTCGAGTGCCGTCAGGTCCGCCTCGGTTACGTCCGGTCCGTGCGCGTCCCAGAGCGGATGTGTAGATGAACAATAGAGATTGCTCCATTCCTCGTAGAGGAAATGGTACTGGAGTTGCTCCATATGCCGTCGTTCGAACACGATGCCCAGGTCAAGGCGTCCATCAATGATGTCCTGTTCGACGCGGTTGGAGGTCATGAAGCTGACGTTCAGGTAGATGTTTGGGTAGATGCGCTTGAACGAGTCTATGGCGGCGGCTAGGGGTTGCTGAGGCGCCGAAACCATGGCGTCAATAATGCCGATCCGTAGGGCGCCTACCGGATTCGCATACATATCTCGGATGGTGCTCTCGAAACTTTCCAACTGCTCAAAGAGTTTGACGCACGCTTCGTAAACATGGACGCCTTCGGATGTCAGAGCAAAGCCCCGACGGCCGCGGTCACAAAGCCGCACGCCGAGACGGACTTCCAGATCTTTGATATAGCGGCTTATGGAAGGCAGGCCGACCTGAAGCTCGGATTCAGCCGGCACGAACCCGCCGTGCCTGACCACGGTGGCAAAGGTTCGCAGCAGCCGCAGATCATTGTCACTTATTCGTCCGCTAAAGCGCTTGAGGCTAAGGTCCATACATGTACTCCAAACGAGGTCTCACCCGCGCGGTAACCCGTAAAGCCGAACCGGGATGCTCACCAGAGAGGCATAGACCCATTCTCCTAATCTTTAGAGGCTAAGTAGGCGCGCCAGCCCCCGAGGTCAGTGACATCGGTGGCGTCCACAATAGCACGCGGTTCAGCAACGAAGCCTTTCACCTGTTCGCCGCTGGCGAGCGTAACCGTCCCGATAGCCAGAGGCGGCGGCACCTCAGCGACAAAACTACCAAAAGCCGCGACATCCAATTCATAGACCTCAACTTCAATGGCGGCGCCGCCGGCGTCGTGAATTAGGGCAGGCTTCGGGGGCACCGTGTCGGCCATAGCATAGAGCTTATAGGTCGCTGCGGTTTTGGTTTTTTCAACGAACTTCGCTTCACGTGAGGTCAACTGCCAGTGCAGCGGCATGCCTTCCAGGTGCGCCCCAACGACGCTAAGTTTAATCGTGTCCATTCGAGAGTCCTGTGTAAGATCATATTCGGGGATTGGGTAGGCGTTATGACCGTCCCATTTCGCGGCGAGGTTAAAAAGCGTGGCGTCTGTCGCAGCGGGGCCAATGAAGGTGATGCCGAAGCCCGTTCCATTCTGGCGGAAACCGGCTGGGACAGCGATTGCCGCCATATCCAGCAAATTGACGAAGTTGGTATAGAGACCGAGATTGGCATTCAACGTCAGCGGCGAGGCCAGCATTTCCTGAACGCGATAGATGGTCGGCGCGGTCGGTAGCATGAGGACATCGATGTTTCTCCATAGCCCGTCGGCGTAGCGCTTGTAGCCAGCGAGCTTATATATGCCCTCGAAAGTGTCTACGCCGCTGACACTGAGGCCGCCCTCAACGATCTGACGAACGGTTGGATCGAGTGCATCGGGGGAGGTTTTCAGGAAGTACTTGATGGCGGCGGTTCTTTCGGCGACCCAGGGGCCGGAGTAGAGCAAGGCGGCGGCGGCGCTCAGCGGCGCCAGGTCAATCTCAACCAGTTCGAACCCTAGTGTCTTCAGCCTGTTCAGCGCTTCGCCATAGAGATATTCAGACTGGAAATCGCCGCACCAGTTAAGCTGAGACGCGTTCGCGACGCCAATGCGATGCACGCTGCGTTTTTTATCCGGCACGTCTTTCGAATAGTCGTCCGTCGTGTCGTAACCGCCCACCACGCTATCGATAAGCGCCGCATCCCGGGGATCATCAGTGAAGACGGTGATGCAGTCCAGCGTCCGGCAAGCAGGGACAAGGCCCGTCGTGCTCCAGCGGCCTTTTGTAGGCTTATACCCCGTCAAGTGATTGAACGCGGCCGGTACGCGGCCTGAGCCAGCGGTATCTGTGCCGAAGGCAAAAGCCACAAGCCCGGCGGCGGTGGCGACGGCCGAGCCTGAACTTGACCCACCACTGACATAGGCGCGGTTGAATACGCAACGCGGGGCCCCATAGGGGCTGCGGCTTCCGTTCAACCCTGTGGCAAACTGATCAAGATTGGTCTTGCCGACGAGAATGGCTCCGGCGTCCAACGCCTTTTGACCACGGTCGCGTTGGCCCTGGCCGTATAGGCAAAATCGGGACACGCGGCTGTCGTCTCGAAGCCTATCGCATCAATATTGTCCTTTACCGCGAAGGGGACGCCTGCCAAGGGCAAACGCTCACCGGCTTTCACGCGTTCATCTATCTCACGCGCACGCAGACGTAAGGCCGCGTCATCGGCACGAGCTATCCACGCCTGGGGTTGACGTCGGTCATAGTCGGCGAGCCGGGCGATGACGTTTTCGATCACATCTCTCGCTGACGTTCGGTGGCTATTGACGGCATCGGCGATTTTTCCAACGTGCAGGCGTTCCATCAAACAGCCTCCAAGGCCAGTAGAGGTGCCCCCGGATTAACCGTCTTACCCTCGTCGACATAAACGGCCCGGACGATGCCTTTATAGGGCGCTGCGATACTGCATTCAGTCTTCATGGCTTCGACTATGGCGATTATGGCGCCTTTCTCGACCGTGTGTCCGGGTTTAACATTCACCTTCCAGATCGAGCCGCCAAAAGGAGACTCGACCAATTCGCTGCCCGCTGGAGCGATTATGTCTTTGGAATCGCCGTCCGTGGCAGAATCGGCGGTCAGTGATGCGACGCGATCAAACTCGCCGCGGCGCTGCCAGTCTTCGCGTTCAGCAAGGAAGGCAGCTTCGCGAGTCGCCTGAAAAGTCTCGATGCTTTCGGCGTTTTCGTGCAAAAAGGCACGATAATCCTTCAGGCGAAATACGCTGTCTTCGACTTTGATGGCGCGTCGACCGAGAGGAAAGTCACGGCGCCAGATGTTAAGTTCCTCGTGGCTGACCGGGAAGAAACGGATCTGATCGAAGAACCGAAGAAGCCAGGGTTTGCCATCGACGAATGCATCGGTTTGTCGATAGGTGTTCCAAACCTGGATTGTACGGCCAAACAACTGATAGCCTCCAGGGCCTTCCATGCCGTAGATGCACATGTAAGCTCCGCCGATACCGACGACATTCGGAGGTGTCCAGGTGCGCGCAGGATTGTATTTCGTCGTTACGAGGCGATGACGTGGGTCGGTGGGCGTGGCGACCGGGGCGCCGAGGTATACGTCGCCGAGGCCCATCACAAGGTAACTGGCATCGAAAACGATGCGCCTGACATCGTCTACACTGCCCAGGCCATTTACGCGACGGATGAACTCGATGTTGTCCGGACACCAGGGGGCGTCGTCTCGTACCGAAGCCATGTATTTGTCGATAGTCTGGTAAATGGCGGGGTCGCCCCAACTCAGAGGAAGATGGACGATACGTGAAGGGATTTCGAAATCATCGAGTGTACCCAGTCGATCCTCGGCCGCTTGCAAGGCGTCGAGGAGCTCGGCTTGTGGCAGTATTCGGCTATCAAAATGTATCTGAATCGAGCGGATGCCAGGGGTGATATCGATGATGCCATCGAGTTTAGCGGCTTCGATCTCCAGCAGAAGGGCGTGAACACGTAGTCTGAGCTCCAGGTCGAGGACAATGGGGCCATATTCTACCAGCAAGTGTCGATCTCCCTGTCGCCGGTATACGACGGCAGGTCTGTCACCGCAGCCGTCAACCGAGCGCAGTACAGGAGATGCGCAGGGGGTAAAATCGGGCAGGGACGCTGGGGTCGACAACGAGCTGATCAGAGCATCCTGCGCCTGCTCGGCGGCGACCGCGAAGGCATCGTCTACCGGCACAAAGCGGACGGTGTCGCCCGGTGCCAGTTGCCCGACCTTCCATATATCGGCTTGGATGACCACAAAGGGGCAAACAAATCCACCGAGCGACGGCCCGTCCGGACCGAGGATAATCGGCATGTCCCCGGTGAAATCAACGGCACCAATAGCATATGCGTTATCGTGAATGTTGGAGGGATGCAGACCGGCTTCGCCGCCATCCTTACGCGCCCACTCCGGTTTGGGGCCGGAGAGGCGGATGCCGGTGCGGTTAGAATTGTAGTGCACTTTCCACGCCGTCCCGGCGACCATTTCGATGTCAGCCGGTGTGAAAAAATCAGGCGCGCCATGCGGACCGTAGAGCACGCGCAGGTTCCATTCGCGCGTAATTTCGGGATGCAGCGTTTCGGGTAGGGCGGCCTCGATGGTGGGTACGGCGACGTTTAGGTGAAGGGTATCACCCGTGGTGACGCCCCGCCCGGCGTGGCCCCCGAATTCGCCCAGTACGAAGGCTGAACGGCTGCCGAGATAGGTCGGAACGTCGAACCCGCCCGCCACGAGAAGATATCCGCGCAGACCCGCGCCGCTGACACGTCCTACCTTGAGAGTCTGCCCCGCACCGACCGCAAAGGGCGTGTAGAGCGGCACAGCCTGTCCGTCGAGTGTTGCCTCAAAGGCAGCTCCCGTTAGGCAAGCCCGGGTCGCACCGTTGAAGGTGAGCGTTGGCCCGGCAACGGTGAACTCAACGCCCGTCGCCTCTTCTACGTTACCCAGTAGGCGGTTGCCAAGCCGGAACGCCAGGGAATCCATAGGGCCTGAGGGCGGGACGCCCACATCCCAGTAACCTTGCCGTCCCGGATAGTCCTGAATCGTCGTGGCTGGGCCACCGGACAGTACTTTGACTGTATTAGGCGTATAGCTAATCTGTTCCAGCGCTCGCGTTGAGACCTTGCCGCTTGTGAAGGCTTCAGAACGCACCACGGTCCGCAGCCAGTCTAGATTCGTCTCGATACCGGCCAGGATGGTGTTATCCAGGGCTTCGGCCAAAGCCTTCGCCGCCGTGTCGCGGTTGGATGCGGTGACAATCAGCTTGGCCAGCATGGGGTCGTAGAAGGCGCTCACGTCGGAACCCGATGCTACCCAGCCATCCACGCGCGGCCCTTTCGGGAAGCTCACCTCAATCAGGCGACCCGACGATGGCCGATAGCCTTCGGCGGGGTCTTCCGCGTAAAGCCGGACTTGGATCGACGCACCTTTGGCGACGACGGCGTCTTTCAGGAAGCTGAAGTCACCCGCTGCCCCCCGGATCATCCATTCGACCAGATCCACGCCGGTCACCTGTTCCGTCACGCCATGCTCGACCTGGAGACGGGTGTTGACTTCGAGGAAGAAAAAGTCGTCGCGATCGGCGTCGTAGAGGAACTCGACCGTGCCCGCAGATTTATAGTTTGCGCCAGACGCCAGACGCACAGCGGCGTCCATAAGGGCCTGACGTGTCATCTCAGGCAAGTGCGGAGCGGGGGTTTCTTCAACGACCTTCTGATTGCGGCGCTGCAGGGAACAGTCCCGCTCTCCCAGAGCAATGACATTGCCCTGGCCATCACCAAAAACCTGAACCTCAATATGGCGAGCGATCGCGACATAGCGCTCAAGGAAGACCCCGCCGTCACCGAAGTTTCCTGCCCCGAGGCGCGCCACGGTCGAAAAACCTTCACGGATGTCAGTCGCGTCATGGCAAACCTTCATGCCAATGCCGCCGCCGCCCGCCGTGGCTTTCAGGATAACGGGATAGCCGATACTGCTGGCAGCTTCTATCGCGGCCGCTTCGTCTGTCAGCAGGTCTGTGCCCGGGGCCAAGGGTACGCCCAGAGCCTGAGCCATGTCGCGCGCTGTATGCTTCAGGCCAAAAGCACGAATGTTGTCAGGTGTGGGACCGATGAATACAATACCCTCTGCCGCACAGCGTTCGGCGAAAGCGGTATTCTCCGATAGAAAACCATAACCCGGATGAATGGCCTGAGCGCCTGTATCGCGCGCAGCCCTGAGAATAGCGTCAACATTTAAATAGCTGTCGCGAGCTGGTGAGAGGCCTATATGAACCGCTTCATCCGCCTCCGCGACGTGTAAGGAGCCCGCATCGGCGTCGCTAAATACCGCGACCGAAGCAATACCCATTTTTTTAAGGGTGCGAATGATGCGACAGGCGATCGCGCCACGATTGGCAATCAGGACTTTAGTGAACATCTGTTACGACCATGCGGATAGGGGTTGGATTGAATCCGTTACAGGGGTTGTTGATTTGCGGGCAGTTCGAGACCACTACCTCGACATCCATCAAGGCTTCCAGATCTACCGTCAAACCAGGTGCTGAAATGCCATCGACGATCCCCAGCGTGCCGTCGGCTTCGACAGGTACGTTCATGAAGAAGTTGATGTTGGATACCATGTCGCGTTTTCCGCGCCCTTTAGTGGCGTTAGCCGTCAGGAAATTGTCGACACAGGAGTGTTGAGATCGGGTGTGGTGGCCATAGCGCAGGGTGTTGGACTCGCAACTGCACGCCCCTCCGATGGTGTCATGATACGCGACTGAGGTTGCGGCAATACGCATCATGGGATTGCCCTCATTTGAGAGCAGCAAGGCGCCCTCGCGTAGGAACAGATTGCCCTGGGCCGCTATCGTGTCCTGCGCGCTATAGCGCTCGGCATCATCGCGGGCCGAATATACGAGGAAGTCGACGGCCTGATTGCCTTCGAGGTCGATGATCCGCAGACTTTGCCCCTTTTTAACCGTATGAATCCATGGTGCGCGGGCCACGACGGTTTCATCGTGGAGGATAGCGCCGTTCAGGTCGCTCAGGCGGGTATCGTTCATGGCATTCACCGTGCGTAGAAGTCTTCAGTGTTAAGGAAGGCCCGCAAGCCTTCCGGGGTGCTGGTGCGGATCTCATCATCCGCCGGTGTGATCGCACCGCTCCAGGCCGTCAGTCGTATCGGCGTGACTGTGTAGCCGTCGCGTGGGTCCAGGACATGGGGAGCGTTGGCGATGACGATGATCAGATCCATCTCGGCGCGCAGAATGACCTCACGGCCGGAAGAGAAGGGGCCAATGCGAGGACTGGTCGTGCCGTCGGCTTCAATGGTCACGCCTTTGAACCAGTTTATGCAAGGATGAATGTCCTTACGAGAAAGACCGAACTTTGCGACGCCCAGCATGAGGCGATCGCGCGCATTGGGATGATCGCCGTGATTGGCACCCTCACCATATTTGCGCGCGTTCGAGGCCTGATTTGACGCGCCACAGAACGCATCATGCGTTGCGGCTGTATCGGCCATCACCGACGCCATGACCCGGCCGAGGTCAGACAACAGAAGTTTACCCTGCGTAATATATCCGTTCCATTGCACTTTCAGCGTATCGGCAATGTTGAGGCGTTCGGTGGGCATTTCGGCGTTGAATATCAACATTGAGGCGCAGCCGTCACCGTGGATATCAATCAGACGCACCCGCGTCCCGCGAGACACACGTTTGGCACTATAGCCCCCTGACGCCACCGTCTCCTCCCAACATACCCTCGTGCCTTCGGGGGCATCATCGGCAGCAGCGGGAAGAATGGGCATGGCATCAACACGGATGCTGGCCTGAGCACGCGCGTGGTCGCGCGCACCCCTGGGGTCTGCGGTAGTCATGAATGGCCTCGTTAGAAAGAGAATTTATCGGCTGTTGGCAGCGGCCGGCTGAACCGGTGGCGCCTCAGTTTCGCTATGGTCGTGAAGTTGGGGCAGAAGGGCCGCGGTCGTTACCAGTTTGACCTGATACATGCCGCGTATCCGTCTAAATGCATCACAAAGCGCCTCCAGTTGCGCGGGCGGCCCCTGAACCAGAAGCACTTCCAGAGATTGATCATTTTCCAGAAAAACGTGCTGAGAAGATATGACTTCCTTGAGAAAATCTCTCTGCTTCTGGGCCACACGGTGTCTGACCGTGCCGGAATCAGAGACGTAGACAAGCGTCACCGTGCCCGCAATGACATCGTCAGGGCGTTGTCGTTCCGCGTGATCGGCGACCGCCCCACGGATCAACTCGGTCATAGCGCTGGAACGGGATGGCAAGCCGCGATCGGCCACCATTTTATCGAAGGAATCCAGGAGAGAACCCGGCAAGCTCATACTGAGCCGCGCTAAAAAATCGGTCTCGGAGTCTGACATGGCCGAATACTCTAAAGGTTATTACGAAATTTGTAAATCGTAATAATTGATGTGGACGAATTTTGAAAGAAAATAACAATTACAAACCGTTACATTATCGTGTTTGGACTGTGGATATTTTTTCGCATTCCATACCCATTGCATTGCAACATCCGCGAACGGACGAACCGGGCCGTCGCGAGGATTAAAAGGGGATTGAAATGAGCATATCGAGACGCGTCATTCTGGGTGGCCTTTTTGCCTCTGTTTCTGTGGTGAGCCTGATGGCATGCAGTAAGCCAAAAGACGAGGCTCAGGCGCCTGCGGGGAAAACAGAGTTCACAATTGGCTGGTCAATCTATGCCGGCTGGATGCCGTGGCCGTATGCCGCTCAGGCCGGGATCGTGAAGAAATGGGCTGACAAGTATGGCCTCAAGATTAACCTCCTCCAGATCAATGATTATGTAGAGTCGGTCAATCAATTCACCGCTGGCAAACTTGATGGCGTCACGGTGGCCAGCATGGATGCACTTACCATTCCTGCCGCCGGTGGCAAAGATACAACGGCCCTGATCGTTGGTGACTATTCCAATGGCAATGATGGTATTGTCTCAAAGTCTGCCAAGACCGTCGCGGCCCTTAAGGGCGCGACCGTCAATTTGGTTGAACTTTCGGTTTCCCACTATCTGCTGGCGCGCGCACTCGAGACGGCAAATCTAAAACTGGCTGACATTAAAACCGTAAATACTTCTGATGCTGACATTGTGGGCGCCTACGCTTCTGCGGATGTCCAAAACGTTGCGACATGGAATCCGCAACTCGGCGAAGTCAAGAAGGCTCCCGGCTCAAGCCTAATCTTTGACAGCTCAAAAATCCCTGGCGAAATCCTTGATTTGCTCGTTGTGGATACGGCGCTTCTTGTCGCTACGCCCAATCTTGGCAAGGCGCTTGTAGGAATCTGGTTCGAGACCATGACGGTTATGAGTGCAAAGACCCCGGAAGGTGCGGCGGCGCGCGCGGCCATGGCAAGCTTGTCAGGGACGACGCCAGAGGATTACGAAAGCCAACTGTCGACAACCTTTATGTACTACACGCCCGCCGAAGCTGTCGCTGCGGTCACCGCGCCCGCGTTTGCCGAGGCCACGGACCGCGTACGTCAGTTCAGTTTCGCACAAGGCCTGTTCGGACCTGGCGCGACGTCGGTTGATGCCATCGGGATTTCAATTCCTGGCGGAAAAGTTCTAGGGGCCGCCAACAATGTGAAACTGCGCTTTGACTCTGCCTATATGCAAATGGCAGCCGATAACAAGCTCTAGGATGAAACGCCTGATCAACATAAGGCCTCATCAGGGGGCGGCCTTTGTTCTGGGGGCCGTTCCGCTGATAGGTTTGCTCCTGACCTATGTGAAGGTGGCGGGGGACCGCTTGGCCGCCAATTCCGCGGACAAGCTTATGCCATCCATCGATAAGATGGCCGACAGTTTTGCGCGGATAGGATTTCACCCGGATGTCATAACGGGGAAGGTGCTGCTGCTCACGGATACTGTGGCGAGCCTTCAGCGCTTAGGTATCGGCATTGGCGTGGCTACGCTGGTCGCCCTGATCCTCGGCCTGGCGTTGGGGGTCGTGCCTCTGGTTCGGGCGACGCTTGCGCCGGCCATCGCCACCTTCGCTGTCATTCCACCTATTGCCGTCCTGCCTATCCTTTTCATTGCGCTGGGCCTTGGGGAAACGTCGAAGATCGTTTTGATTGCCATTGGTATCGCGCCTTTGATGATCCGTGACCTGGCCGCCCACGTTGCCGCCCTGCCAAATGAGCAGATACTCAAGGCGCAGACACTTGGGGCCAGCACCTGGCAGCTCACCTTGCGCGTGGCATTGCCCCAGGCGCTGCCGAGACTGATCGACAGCTTGCGTCTGTCGCTTGGTCCGGCATGGGTATTTCTCATCTCCGCCGAGGCGATCGCGGCTGATTCCGGGCTCGGCTACCGGATCTTCCTCGTCCGGCGCTATCTATCTATGGACATCATACTGCCGTACGTCATCTGGATTGCGGTCCTGGCCTTGCTGATGGATGTGGCGCTGCGCGCTATAAGTCGCGAAGTGTATCCCTGGTATCATCGGTGGGGCACATGACCGATATCCTGAGCTTCAGGGACATCTGGGTTGAGTACGGTGACAAGATTGTGCTCGAGAAAGTCAGTCTCGACATCTGTGAAGGCAGCTTTGTATCGATCATCGGCCCATCCGGTGCTGGCAAGAGCACCTTCTTACGTCTGGCTTTGGGGCAGGAGGCACCGACCAAAGGGCAAGTGCTTCTGGACGGTAAAGTGTTAGAGCCGCAGTGCGATCCGGATCGCGGTGTGGTCTTTCAACGCTATTCGGTCTATCCGCACCTGACGGTGCTGCAGAATGTATTGCTGGGTCTTGAATTTGCCAAATCGCCCTTGCTGGGCCGATTATTCGGCAGGGCACGTCGTGACGCGGTGATAATAGCGACCGATATGCTCACCGCCGTCGGATTACAGCATAATCTCCACGTCTATCCCAGCGCGCTATCGGGAGGTATGCAGCAACGGCTCGCTATCGCTCAAGCGCTGGTAAAGCAGCCGCGCGTGCTACTGCTGGACGAGCCCTTTGGCGCGCTAGACCCTGAAATCCGCCTTGAAATGCACGAATTGGTCTTGCGGCTGTGGTCCGAGCAAAAGCTCACCATACTCATGGTAACCCACGATCTTCACGAGGCTTTCAAACTCGCGACGCGCGTAATCAAGGTCGATAAGCGCCGTCACGACCCTCAAGCCCCGCATCGCTACGGCTCCAAGATTGTTTGCGACATCTCACCCGATAAATCGGCACCTATTCCGGCCGATATTTCCACTCTCCTGTTGCCCGCGCCTGAGGACGCATAATCATCATGTCCGCTCCCCATCCCAAAGGTGAAATCTCAGTACAGTTTGCGCGTCTTTCCTTCGCGCGCCATTTTGCGGCTTTTCTTGATAAGCTATTTAGTAAGCGTAGCTAGATCCTACAGCTTATTTGGGTTTGAACCGCCCCGGGTTTGCCGGACGCCCTAACTCGTGGGTAGATAGGGCTAGGACAAACAAAACGACGAGTAAATTCTCCCCCTGATATCCGCGAGCGCTCTGTGCGAATGGTTCTGGATCATGCAGCCGTTTGCGCCATTTTCCAATTTCGAACGCGTCGCTCAGCGCAATGATCCGGGTCGACTGTCGGCGCGGGTGAAGCGTGATCTGGAACTCAAGCCGTAGGTCGCACGTATGCCGAGAACTACGAGGTCTGTGGTGTGCGCAAGGGCTGGCCCCAGATGAGACTGGCGGGGATCATGCTTCCTCGCAGTACCACTTACAGTGTTCCCAGTCCCACATCGCAACTGACCGCATACTGCCGATTGCCTCGGCCGGAGCCTCGTCAATGCGGTCTCTTAAGTGTTACTCTTGTTGGAACCGTGTGAGCACAGTGTGTTTGTTGTTGGGCAATTTTCAAATCCGTGAGAGCGCTATGGTAACCGATGAAATTAAGGCATACGCAGTTGAACCCAAGTCGTTGGATGATACCCGTATCGTACGATTGCCTGAGGTTAAATTGCTGACTGGACTTAGTCGATCGACTGTTTACGAGCGGGTGAAGGCCGGGCGTTTCCCCAAGCCAATTCCCTTGGGCGGGCGGAGTGTAGGGTGGCTTGAATGTGAAGTGCGGCGGTGGATATTCAAGCAAGTCGAAACTGCTCGGGCTCACGATTTATAGAGGGGGAAAGTGGCCGTTTCGACTATCGAAAAACTGATCAAAACTCGGAAATAACGCGAATGTTACCGAAATTTGCCGCACCAAAGCCCATTCTCACAGTTTGTTGCGGCTATATATTGCCGCAAAAATGTACCTCAAATATGAGGATTATGCCAAATTTATCAGTGTGTTGGCACGGGTTCGATTCCTGAGACAGTCACCTTTTTCTGGGGCATAGTTGGGGGCAGTCCGTAATTGTTTCAGAGTAGAATGTCGAATTAAATCAGACCGTTGAGCGGTGAAATTGGTTCCGGCTCCAGGCACCATTTCCTCTTCCGCATATGTTCGGATTTGTTGAAAAAACCCTTTAAATATGGTATGTTGCGTGAATTCTTGTCCGAATTCGTCCGCTAAAGTTCACACGAGTCACCATCATTTGGGGGTACGAATGGGGGTACGGCGTACAAACGTGACAGGCCGTTGATGCTATTGAAAAGCTGAGAACGGTCTGGAAGAAAAACCGGAAGGAAATTGTGCTCGCGGGTTTCGATGACAGGACGCCCTACAATTTTCCAGCATCGTCGTGATCGCGGAGTTTAACGACCGATCTATACTTCTGACAGGTGACGAGTCACATCCTTGAAGGGCTGAATAGGCTAGGCCGTTTGAAAGACGGCAAGGCACGTTTATTCATGGCGACTTTTTGAACGCAAAATAGTTCGCTAAGGCCTTGGAAAATCCGGTGTCCCACACAGCTTCATCATGCCCACTCCAAAGGCTGACGGTAGCAACGTCGTAACCTGCTGTACGCGCCTTATCAGCTAATGCGAAAGTGGGGCCGTACGCCCAATCGTAGCGTCCGGCACCCATCGTAATTTTCAGTGGCGCGGCTCCTTGAGTAAACCGGAAGTGGTCCGCCGAGTGTGGCACGCCAAACCCGCTGCCTTGCGCGAACAGGTTGGTATGCCGCGAAGCGAAGGAGATGGCCCAAGCCGCACCATTGGATATGCCGAAAGTCATTCGGTCATTTCGATTTCGGCTCGCATTGAATTTCTGCTCTACTAGCGGCATCACTTCACTAAGGACGAAATTCTCATGCTGTGCATATACCTCAGGAACGGCACCAGGGAGGTACTCGGCACCTCGTAAATCGTACTCACCTGATGAGTTCGATGACCCTACGCCAGACCAGAGGCCCACGAGCATGACGGCTTTGACCTTATTAGTACGAATTAACGGCTCCAATATTCGTGCGAAGCGTTCAGTGTCCTGACCGTCGGCGAGGTAAATGGTCGCATATCCGTCTACTGGACGTGGGGCTGGAGGGATGTAGATGGAGATTTTCCGGTTAGTGCCCAGCGAACGACTAGGCAATTCAATGGTTTCCAGTTTGCCTTTCAGCGTTGTCGCAATCTCAGGTAACGGGGCAGCGTCAGGGCCTACGTAGTTTTGCATACCGATTAGTGTTCGATCACTTTGAAGACCCAACTGTAAGTAAGACTGCCGAATTTCAGGCACTATATACTGTAAACCCCACAGGGATTCTCCAACGGGCATCATGCGTTCTGAAAAGGTGCAGCAGATGTGGGGAGTGGTGTCTGAGCGGGCGGTTATTCTGAGAATGTTTCCCTCAACCCAGAAGACGATGTCTTTCGAGCCCAATTTCGCCGCCGCGTCGTCGGCCGTAAAATCAGGTGTCATCGAACACCTATCACCAGCGCCAGCGGATGCACAGGAGGGAACCGAATGCCTGATTAACGCGCGCCCTTCAGAGGGCACGCTACCTAGAAGTCCAATCAACGAGGTGATAGTTATAAAATCATAAATGCGCACAGGCTCCTCCATTTTTTGCGGACACCATCAAAGCATCGCGCCGAAAATAAGGCTCAAATTGGCAGCGCGCATGGCAAACCAGTGCTTGTCCGCTTCCGGACTCGCTCTTGGTGATCCTGCGGAATGGCAGCTTTCGTAGGTGGTTTCCTTTTTCAATCAAAGCTCTACACCAAAGCTGTAATCGTCGTTAAAGGTGGCGACCAATAAAACGCTGATGTCCGCTTCCAAGGTTGCTCCTTGCGGTCGCCTATATGTCCGGTTCGGGCGCTTTGAAGCTCTAGGGTTGGCCGACGCAACTGAGACAGGTTTCATGATTGGCGGACTTTTAGTTAGCCGGGGCTGCGCGTTTCTCAAATAGCCGCTTCAGGCCAAGGGCTACAGCCCCGGCGATCAGGCCCCAGAAGGCTGAGCCCAAACCGAACAGCACCACTCCGGAACCGGTGGCTAGAAACGTGACGATCGCCGGATCACGGTCGCGCGGGTCGCTCATCGCGTTTTCCAGCGCGCCAATGAGGGGCGGAATGAGCGCGAGACCCGTCACAGATGCGATAACGGGTGGGGGTAATGCCAGGAAAAGACGGACGAGTGCGGGCGAGAACAGGGCGAGGGCAAGATAAAATCCCGCATAGATCATCGCGACCTGCCAGCGACGTGCCGGATCAGGGTGGGCTTCAGCACTCGTACAAAGGCTGGCCGTTATGGCCGCGATATTGACGCCGTGGGCACCAAAAGGGGCCGCGATAAGGCTGGCCAAACCCGTGGTCGCAATCAGAGTACCCGCCGGCGGCTGATAGCCTGCCGAGCGCAATACCACCAGGCCAGGAAGGTTTTGCGAGACCAGTGTCACCATAAACAGAGGTATGCCGAGGCTAATAATAGACGCTATGTCTGGTTGGGGGGCAATCGGTAACAGGGTGCCGAATGTTGGACCTGCGGCGAGTTGCGCCATATCACCGCGAACCAAGGTGAAGCCAATGGCAAGGGCAAGAACGACGATAAGGGCGTAGAGGGGGATTAGCCGACGTGCGGCTAAGAACACGACGACAAGGCTGGCAACCAAAACCGGATCCGTCGATCCCAGTCGAAACAGGGCCAGACAAAAAGGCAGCAGCACCCCGGCCAGCATGGCCGAGGCAATGGCGGCAGGAATCCTGGCAATTAGCCGTCCCAGAGCTGGTGTTACACCGACGATAATCATCATTACCGCGGCTGTTACGAAGACGGCGATTGCCGCAGGCCAGGATATACCCGTTGACGTGGCCGCAAGGAGTGCCGCTCCCGGCGTTGACCACGCCAGCACAACCGGCATCCGATGGCGAAAAGATAGCGCTGCCCCCGCAAACGCAATGCCAAGACACAGAGCGGTAACCGCAGAGCCCGTTTGATCCACCGTTGCGCCCATGGCTCTCAGGGCCTGAACGACGAGGGCAATGGTGCCCCCGAAACCAACAAAGGTGGCAACTAAGGCAGCGGACCATGAAGGCAGTGGCGGAAAGCTAAGGGTCATCAATCTGAGCTTCTAGTGGGGCGCAAGCCATCCAGATAAGGGGTATGACAGGATTGGGTGGTGTCTGTGGGCGTAGGATCAGTTTGGTTTGCGGTCAAGCGCATCCATAGCTATCCGCAACCGCTTATCGGTCGCTCGCAGCTTGATCTCGTCAGATACCAATGCGGCAAGGTTGGTCAAAATAGCCTGCTGGGTGTCATCGAGCGTGCGGGGCCGCGTGTCGATCACGCAAAGAGACCCCAGGGTGAAACCATCCGGATCAACCACCGGGCAGCCGGCGTAAAAGCGAAAATGCGGTGCATCTATCACGGCCGGGTTGTCTTCGAAGCGGGGATCTGCCGACAGATCCTCAGAAATCATACACCTGTTTTGCAAGATAGTGTGGTTGCAAAAGGCCCAGCTTCTGGGCGTGTCGGCCATGTCGAGGCCGTGACGCGACTTGAACCACTGGCGAGTGGGCGTCAACAAGGTGATCAGTGAGATCGGCATGTCCAGGGTCTGAGCCGCCAGCCAGGTCAGGCGGTCGAAGGTATCCTCGGGTGGTGTATCGATCAGTCCCGACCGCTCCAGAGCCAGCAACCGCTGGGCCTCGTTACCGGGCAGCGGAAATGGGGAGGGAGGGATAAGTCCGGCTGTGGCGTGTGGCCGGCTGACTACGGCCTCCGCCGCCTCAGCCAGTTCATCAGGGCCGTTGATAAACTGTACCCTTCCTGACGACCTGGCAAAATCCGAAGCGATTTGACGATCACTCCTGCCCACCACGAGAATGGCGGTGTGTTGAAGGCCCGCGTCGGAGCCCAGAGCGATAAGCAGACCGTCGGATATGGCAACAGTGTTGGCGTCAAGGACTACAGCGGCCGGAGAGCGGCCCCCGATATCCAGCAAGGCCGTAAATGGCTCAGGGTAGCTGTCGACAAAACATGACGGCGCGTTTTCGAGGGCGGCCGTGAGTTCGGGCAGGCGCTCAGGCCCGGCGATGAGAATAACCCGGGCCGAAGCCAGTTTTACACTCGTATCTGCGCCTTTAACGAGCGCGATGACATCGTTGCGGTAAACCCGGCGATGACCGCCAGGCGTCTTCCATGACGGGATTGTCCCCCCCTCGATCAGCAACTGCGCCGTTCTGACAGACACGCCAAGGATTTTCGCGGCGTCTGCGGTCGTCACAATCTCTTTTTCTGCTGCGCCCATCCGTACTCCTGCGGGCACTGGCCCCTCTGAACGGTAGAAATACCCGACCGCCATTGCCTTGACAAGGCCATAATTTGATGTAAATGGAAAAATTGATAAATTTGATAAAATTGATACTTAACCCAAAAAGGAGATTAAAATGATGGATCAGCCCACCACCGACACCCCTGAATTTGCTGCGCGAATAGCCGCCAATCAGGCCGAACGTTTAGCCCATTTAAACCGGACCTATGATTTTATTGTCTGTGGTGCGGGCAGCGCGGGCTCAGTTCTGGCACGACGCCTGGCTGAGAACCCCTCTGTGCAGGTGCTGTGGATTGAGGCGGGTGGCAGCGACGATCGCCCGAGTGTGATGGAGCCCGCCGCCTGGCCGACCAACCTTGGCAGCGAAACCGACTGGGGCTTTATGGCTGAGCCAAATCCTGAGTTGAATGGCCGCGCTATGCCCATGTCGATGGGCAAGGTGCTGGGGGGCGGCTCAAGCATCAACGTGATGGTCTGGGCACGCGGCCACCGCAGCGACTGGGACTATTTCGCGCAAGAAAGCGGCGACGCATCGTGGAACTACGAGTCCGTGCTCGGCATTTACCGTGAGATCGAGAACTGGCAGGGCGCGCCGGACCCGCTGCGGCGCGGTTCAGGTGGCCCGGTTTACGTCCAGCCCGCGCCTGAACCCGGTCCGGCCGCGCAAGCCATGTTGCACGCCGCGCTGGAAATGGGCATCCCGACCTATCAAAGTCCGAATGGGGCTATGATGGAAGGCGAGGGGGGCTGCGCCATTAGTGACGTGCTTATTCGCGATGGTAAGCGAAACTCCATATTTCGGGCCTTTGCCTGGCCCTACCTTGATCGCCCAAATCTGACCCTGTTAACCCACACCCAGGTCAACCGCGTCATCCTGCGCAATGGGCGGGCCGTTGGGGTGGAGGTGGTTCGTGACGGGTTCATTGAATGGTACACTGCGGCCCACGAAGTCATTCTCTCAATGGGGGCTATTCAGACACCTGCTGTCCTCATGAGGTCAGGGATTGGTGATGAGGCGGAGCTCAAAGCCGCCGACATAAAGATCAATCACAGTTTGCCGGGCGTCGGGCGTAATCTTCAGGACCATGTATCGTTCGGCTGCATCTGGGAATATCGTGAACCTATAGCCCCGCGTAACAGTGGCAGCTCGGCGACGCTCTACTGGAAATCGGAGCCGTCGATCGCCGATCCGGATATGCTGTTCTGTCAGGTTGAATTCCCCGTGGCAAGCCCGGAAACCGCCGCGCGGGGCGTGCCCGAACATGGCTGGACGATGTTTGCAGGTTTGGCCCACCCCAAGAGCCGGGGGCGCGTGCGGTTGCAGAGTAACCGCCCATTAGCTGTACCGCAGATCGACCTGAACACCTTCGGCCACCCTGATGACCTGCGCGCGGCCGTAGCCTGCGTCCAGCTTTGCCGTGATCTGGGCAATACGCGCGCTTTTGATCACCTCGTCACCCGCGAAGCCATGCCCGGCCCGCTGGGCCCCGTTGAAATGGAACAGTATGTGCGCGACGCGGCGGTGACCTACTGGCACCAGACCTGTTCAGCCAAGATGGGGCGGGATGAGATGTCGGTAGTTGACGCCAGCCTGCGGGTCTACGGCATCGAAGGTCTGCGCATAGCTGACGGCTCGATCATGCCACGCGTCGCCACCGGTAACACCATGGCGCCATGCACTATCATTGGAGAAAAGGCGTCACGCTATATTCGGGCCACCTACGGGCTCTAGGTTCCCGACCGATAAAAAGACTACGGTACAGTGAAAAGGTGTGTGCAGCCGAGATCATATTGGCTGCGCACACGCCTTCGATCCTTGAGTTTTGAGATTTGGTGGGAGGTAAAATTACGAGACTGAGTCTAAATTTTCACTGGAATGGAATAATCAGCTCCCGAAAGCGTCTATCACTTCATGGAGGTAGATAACGCTCATGCTGGATTCTAAATCGGCTCTGCCCGCGCTCGGCGCCATTGGCGCTATAGTCGCGGTTCTTATACTAGGCTTTGGGTGGGCGCGGGGATGGCTGGGCCCGACGCGCGTGAGTGGTGCGGCCATTGCCGATGCTCTGGAAGGCAATGCCGGTAAGCATGCCGGACATCGCCGCGCCCATGCCAAGGGTATGTGCGTGACCGGGTACTTCGACAGTAACGGCAACGGACGCAAGGTTTCGACCGCGACGGTATTTAAGCCGGGACGCTACCCCGTCGTCGGGCGCTTTTCATTGGGCGGGGGCAACCCGCTGGCTAGGGACGGACGCAACGTATTCCATGCCCTGGCCCTGCGCATTGTCACCCCGGACCGGCAAGAGTGGCGGCTGGCCATGGACCACACCGACATCTTCCCCGTCGCGACCCCGCAAGCCTTCGTCGCGCTTCAAAAGGCCTCGACGCCCTTGCCTGCGACCGGCCAGCCCGATCCCGCCGTCATGAAGGCTTATCTGGCTGAACACCCCGAAACCAAGGCCTTCCAGGACTATATGAAGACTAATCCTCTGCCCGGCAGCTTTGCGACGGGGCCATATCACAGCATCAATGCCTTCCGCTTTACGGACGCTCAGGCACAGCATCGCTTTGTACGCTGGTCTTTTCAGCCCGAAGCCTCAGGCCCGCTGCTTGATAAAGCGAACCTGAATGACTTACCAAAGGACTTTCTGTTCGACGAAATGAAGGCGCGCCTAAAACAGGGGCCTGTGGCCTGGCGCATGGTGGTGACCTTAGCGGCCCCGGATGATGTCACGGACAATGCCACCGTGCGGTGGCCCGCCGGGCGACGCCAGCTTGAGACGGGACGCCTCGTTATCGATCGCGCCGAGCCTCAATCCGGTGACGCCTGTCGCGATCTCAATTTCGATCCAACCGTGCTGCCGCCAGGTATCGCCATCTCAGACGATCCTCTTCTGGCGGCGCGCGCTGCTGCCTATTCCGCATCCTTTACGCGCAGGGCGGGCGAAACGCCGCCTCCATCCAATGGAGCGCACTCATGACCCGTTTTCATCTGACCCTGAGGCTCCTGCACTGGTTTATGGCAGCCCTCATTATAGCGATGCTGTTTATAGGCGTGGGCATGGTTTCAACGGCGGGCCCGGCCTACCCGTGGCTCCTCGCGCTTCACCGCTTAGTGGGCATAGCCCTGTTGGCCTTGGTCGTGATACGGCTGACCTTAAGATGGCGCTTAGGGGCGCCAGCGCTTCCCCACGATCTGCCGGGGTGGCAAAAAATGGCCGCGCGAGCCGTACATTTAACCTTTTATGGGCTGCTTCTGGCCATGCCCATGATAGGATGGGCCATGCTGTCGGCATCAGGCACGCCTGTGGTCTTAATCAATGGAGTAATTTTACCGCCGATTGCGCCCCACGACCTTCAGCTTTTCGCAGGCTTGCGAAAGCTCCATACGTGTCTGGCGTTCATCTTTTTTGCGCTAATACTGGGGCACCTGGCCGTTGGACTCGCTCATGGCCTGATCCGTAAAGACGGGGTTCTGGCCAGCATGGGTTTTGGACGGTAACTTGTATACATGAACGATATGACGCGCCTGATCGAACCGCATATACCGGCCCTGCGCAGGTATGCCCGTGCGCTTTTGCGCGACGTGACGGCGGCGGACGATCTGGTGCAGGATGCGCTTGAACGCGCCGTAGCCCGCTGGCACAGCCGGCGAGGTGAAGGGGATGTGCGCAACTGGTTATTCGCTATTCTGCATAATCGTTTTATCGATCAAGGGCGTAAACATCGCAGACATATGACAGTGCCGCTTGATGAAGCCACCTTGCCGAAAATTGCGCCGCCACAATTACATGAACTTGAACATGCCCAATTGCTGGCCTCAGTCCATCAGTTGCCGGAGGGGCTGCGCACCGTTCTGCTTCTGATTGCGCTTGAAGGGCTAAGTTATCGCGAATGTGCCGACGTGTTACGCATACCGACCGGAACGGTTATGTCGAGACTCTCACGCGCGCGCGAGGGGCTGGCGACGATGATTAAAGCCACAGGCGACGGCGTCATCCCCTTTGGGCTTAGGCAAAAACTGGATAACAGGAGACAGGAAACGTGATCGAGTCCGTCAGCGACCCCGTCACCGAAGATGATCTGCACGCTTTCGTGGACGGACATCTCACACCCGAGAGGGTGCACGTCGTTGAGATGTGGCTTAAAGCCCATCCGAAAGACGCGCAACGCGTATCGATTATGCGTGAACAAACCGAAGCGCTGCGCGACATGTTCAGACCGGTCGCCGAGGAGCCTCTGCCATCACGTTTGCGCCTGAACCATATTCAGGAGCGTGTCGTTGCCAAACGGCGCGGGGCTTTAGTTGTCCCGCTCTGGCGGGCGGCAGCCGCCAGCGCACTCCTGCTGATTGGCGGTGCCGGGGGCTGGGGTTTGCGGCAGGCGAGTTTACCTCAGCCAGAAGGGCTAACGGCTTTAATTGAAGAAGCCAGCGCCAGTTACGTGGTCTACGCCCCTGACCGGGAGCGACCGGTAGAAATCCGGGCCTCGGATAGACAAACCCTCAGCCACTGGGCGCAAACGCGGCTAGGCTATACCCCTGCGCTTCCGGATCTTAGCCCCGCCGGGTATCGCTTGATGGGGGGGCGGGTTGTGGCAACCCCACGCGGGCCGGCGCTGATGATTATGTACGACGACGACCATGGATCGAGATTTGTCCTGTTTACGCGGACTATGAACCACAAAGACCGGGAGGCGCCGCTGCGAAACAGTCAGGATGGCGACCTTAGGCGCTACGCCTGGGCATCCTCTGGTATCGGCTATTCCTTGGTGGGGGCCGCACCTGATCACGTTCTTCGGTCACTGGCGCAACGTATTCAATCTGAACAGGGCAGGTTCAGTTCCTGACGCCGCATCATGGTGCGTCCACTCACGCAATACTACCGGGGCCTCTTGTGCGCCGCGCAAAAAAAAAGCGGAGCAGGTGACCCGGGGGCATCTGCTCCGATAGTCCAATTTATCTGGACTTTAGCGGGTTTTTGAGACCGTCTGTGCGGCCGTGTCGATCGTATCGGCGACCACTTCTGGCTGGGTCATGAACAGGGCGTGGCTGGCCGAGACCTTGGTGATCTTGGCGTTCATGCGGTTGGCCATGTGCAGCAACATCGCCTGATCAAAGGCCTTGTCTTCGGTGGCGATGACCGCCCAGCTTGGCTTCGTTCTCCAGGCCGCGTTTTTGAGCTTTGTACCGAAGGCGGACAGATTGATGGGGACTTGCGAGTCGGCCATGAAGGCGGCGTCCGCATCGCTCACGTCATGGGCGAACCCGGCCTTGAACTTATCCCGGTTGATGAACGCAAAGCCATCTGACCGTGTATCGAGAACAAACTCGGTCGCCGGTGCGAAGCCCTCATATTGTTGAGCGGTCGTTTCTCCGGCATCGGGCGACAAGGCGGAGACGTACACCAGCCCTGCAACCTTTGGATCGACCCCGGCTTCAGTTATGACGGTGCCGCCCCATGAATGGCCAACAAGGATGGTCGGGCCGTCTTGCTGATTCAGGGCGCGCTTGGTGGCGGCTACATCGTCTTCAAGTGAGGTCAGCGGGTTCTGAACGATAGTCACGCGGTAGCCGCGCTGCGTCAGTCTGTCGTAAACCCCGCGCCAGCCGGTGCCGTCAGCAAAGGCGCCGTGAACCAGCACGACATTCTTGACAGCTTGGTTCTGCGGGATGGCTTCCTTCGCATTTGCGGGTTGAACAGCTATGATCGCCAGGGTGGCGGCTGTGGCTGCGAGGACTGTTTTGATCGTGGGTTTCATCGTCATCTCCATCTATACCGCGGTAACAGTTATCGCGATAAATTAAGCTTTAATTCCGGATTATTTAGCTGTCAAGCTAAAAAATTATCGCGATATTGTTTTTCGCGATATCACGTATTATATAGTGGCCAAAGGAGCTTCACATGGCAGATCAGACAAATACGCCGCCACCTCTGGACGCCCAGTTGTGCTATTCGATCTATTCGGCCGGGATCGCCATTCAGCGTGTCTATAAGCCGCTTCTTGATGAGCTCGGGCTGACCTATCCTCAATATCTGGTGCTCAATGTTTTATGGCGAGACGATCAACAGACCGTCGGTGCTATTGCTGAGGCCCTGGCTCTGGAATCGAGCACGCTGACGCCCATGCTCAAGCGCCTCGAATCGGCAGGGCTCGTTCTTAGGACGCGGAATCCTCAAAATGAGCGGCAGGTTATTCTGGCTTTGACGCCCGATGGACGCGCGCTGCAGTCGCGCGCCGGGTGCCTTGGTCAAGCCCTGCTTGAAGCGTCTATGCAAAGTCCGCAAGATCTGGCTGACCTAAACAAAGGTATCAGGCATTTGCGCGATACGATCTATGCCGGGATAGATGGCTGGAGCGCGCCCGCCTGATCAGAGACGGCTACCAAGGCTTTTTGGTTCGGGAGGAGGCGTCACGCGCATCGCAACAATATGACTGGGATCATTCCGCAGAGGGCGATTGGGTTTCGATCATCCGTGATCGTACCTCAGAAGGGGCGGACTCAGCCCATAACAGCAGCTTATCCAATACCGGACACAGGGATTGGCCCCAATCGGTCAAGTGATATTCGACCTTTGGCGGCACCTGCGCGTGGACTATCCGGGCGACCACGCCATCCGCTTCGAGTTGACGCAATTGCTGAATAAGCATTTTTTGGGACACGCCCGGAATGGATCGTTCAAGGTCTGAGAACCGGCGCACCTGACCGCCAAAGAGCTGAAAAAGGATCACCAGCTTCCAGCGCCCTTCAAGCACGCGGATAATGTTCTGGACGCTTTGTGCGGCGGTATGTGCCGTGTATTCGTCACGCTTACTTTCGGGTAAGTCCCTTACTTTTTCGTCCGTTCTTGTCATTCCTGCAGCTTATTCCTAGTTTTGTGTTGATGCAACTCAGGACGAAGAAAGTTCCGATATGATTGATCTACCTAAACCTATCGCCGACTATGTGGACGCCAATGCCCGGCTCGATGCCGGAGGGATGCTTAAATCGTTCGCGACGGACGCCGTCGTCAAAGATGAGGGCGGCACACACCAGGGCCATGCCGAGATATTGACGTGGCTAAAGTCCGCAACAATCGCCAGTGAAGCGATCTTCACACCCGATACAGTCCGAGACGAAGAGGGGCGGTGTGTTGTGTCGGGACTGACCTCTGGTAACTTTAAGGGCAGTCCGCTGCGTTTCACCTTTCAGTTCACGATTGAAAATGACCTGATCACCGCTCTGGAGATTTCGTTATGATGGCACGACCTGATCCTCTGGAGTTCGAAGGCCGGCGCGTCCTCGTCACGGCTGGCACCAAGGGCGCGGGCCGGGCGACGGTGCAGCGCTTCCTGGCTGGCGGCGCGCAGGTTATCACCGCGGCCCGCGCGGCCCCGGATGCCCTGAACGGCGTCGAATTCGTGACCGCTGACCTTGCGACCGCAGAAGGTTGCGAAACTCTGGCCGAGGCGGCAAGGGCGCGTTTCGGGGGTATAGATATACTGGTGCACGTTGTTGGTGGCTCATCTTCGCCAGCTGGAGGGTTCGCGGCCCTGACGGATGAAAACTGGCAGGCGGAATTGAACCTGAATCTTATGCCCGCTGTGCGACTGGATCGTCTGCTTGTGCCTCAGATGATCGATAGGGGGTCGGGCACGATCGTCCATGTCTCGTCGATCCAGCGCACGCTGCCTTTGCCGGAGTCCACCATAGCCTATGCAGCTGCAAAGGCGGCCCTGTCTACCTATAGTAAGGCCCTATCTAAAGAGCTTGGTCCGAAAGGTGTGCGGGTCAATGCGGTATCGCCCGGCTGGATCTACACCGAGGCCTCTGAAGAATTGATGAAACGGATATCTGAGGGCACAGGTAGCACCTTAGAGGAGGCTCGTCAGAGCGTTTTGAAGGCTCTGGGGGGGATTCCGCTTGGTCGTCCCGCCGAGCCGGCAGAGGTGGCTGAGCTCATCGCGTTTCTGGCGTCTGACCGCGCGTCAGCCATCCACGGCGCGGAGTATGTGATTGACGGCGGGACTATCCCGACGACCTGACGCCGGACCATGGCCGTAAGAATGCCGCCTTTGTGGTGCCTAACAGCCGCGGCGTGACGGCTGAGAGCCGACTATTTTGATTATTAAGCGGGTTTAATTATGAAGTTGAATATATGTCTGCTGGCGTTTTGTTTTGCAGCGCCAGCCTGGGCGGCGGTTGATAACACAATGCCTCCGGGTGGGGTGTTTGGCCTTAAGCCAGGCATTTACGCCCAAAAAGGCTCGTCGTGTGCGAAGGCGTCGAATACCTCAGTAAGAATATATGACGGCAAATCACTCCACGCACCGTCGTCGAATGACTGCATTGCGCGCGTCGTATCGATAGAGGGTAACCGATATACCGCCGTCCAGTCCTGCCTGAGCCGAGGTAAGGACGCGGGCATTCGTTCTGATGAGAAATATGTTGTGCGTACCACCGACGCCTTGAATTTCTCGCTAAGAACCAATTCAGGCGTATTGAGTTACGGCTATTGTCCTGCCTATGATTTGCCTGCAGCTCTCCAGACCTTCGATCCAAACAAATAACAACGACGCGTTGCAGTACTAGGTTCTGTTGACAAAGTATGGCAGCGATATCTTTGTGGCGGCCAGGGCAAGGAATGCTGAGAAGGATGTTCGTGTCTTGTCGTATCGGGTCGCAACGCGACGGAATTGCTTGAGGCGATTGAACATCCGCTCGATGCGGTTTCTGTCCTTGTAAACCCGGAAGTCGCAGACAGGCGGGCTCTTCCGGTTGGCCTTCGGCGGAATGACTGGTCTGATCCCATGGATCAGGAGTTCCTCGCGCAGGAAATCACCATCGTAACCCTTGTCAGCAAGGAACAGCCTCGGCTTGCCGACTGGTAGCGCCAGCAGGTTCGGAACGGCGTTGTAGTCCGAAGCCTCCCCGCCTGTCAGGACGAAGTCAAGAGGGCGTCCCTGAAATGCCGCTTGACAACCACAGGCTCATGTGAAAGTGTACCGATCGGTAAACAAATTACCGATCGGTACACTTTCATCAATTCAACAAGGAACTAGAGATGTCACGTCCCCCACTCCCCCCCTTCACCCGCGAAAGCGCCATCGAAAAGGTTCGGTTAGCCGAGGATGGCTGGAACACCAGAGACGCGGCGAAAGTTGCGCTGGCCTATACGCTCGACACCCGCTGGCGGAACCGCGTCGAGTTCGCGAGCAATCGCGAAGAAGCTCAGGCATTTCTGACACGTAAGTGGAACAAGGAGCACGAATACCGCCTCATAAAGGAGCTATGGGCTTTCACCAGTAACCGCATCGCGGTACGCTACGCTTATGAATATCGCGACGATGGCGGCCGCTGGTACCGCGCATATGGTAACGAGAATTGGGAATTCGCAGAGGACGGTCTGATGGCGCACAGGCACGCGAGCATCAATGAAATGCCGATTGCTGAAAGCGATCGTCTGTTCCACTGGCCTCTTGGCCGTCGGCCGGATGATCACGCCAGCCTCAGCGATCTGGGCCTCTAATCATGGCCCGCATGGTCGCTGAAAGAGCCGATGCCATAGCCCCGTTGGCGGAAGTTTTCCGAGAACATGGCTATGAAGGCGCAAGCCTTGCTTTGATCGGCAAGGCTACCGGTCTCGGCAAGGGCAGCCTCTACCACTTCTTCCCGAACGGAAAGGAAGAGATGGTGCGGGCTGTTCTCGGCGAAATCGGCCAATGGTTCGAGGATGCCGTATATTCCCCGTTGCGTAACGAGAGCGATGCTAATGGTGCCATCCGTGCCATGCTCGCCTCGACGGACCAATATTTTCGGTCCGGCAGGCGCGTGTGCCTCGTCGGTGCCTTGGCAGTGGCCAATACGCGTGACCTCTTCGCGCAAGCCATCCGAGGTTATTTCGTAGCTTGGGTGGACGCATTGCAGTCAGCGCTTATTCGGCAGGGCCGTGAAGCCGATCAATCGCGCCTCCTCGCGGAAGAGGCAGTTCTCGCTATCCAAGGCGCAATTATTCTTTCTCGGGCAATGGACGATCCAGCCGTTTTCCAACGGGCTATCGACCAACTCCGGGGACGATTGGTGATCGAAAACGATACCTCTAACAACAAAGGCACAACCGACGTTTCACCGCAAAATGAAGGTCGGCTTGTCTAAGATTAGCGGAGATATCAACACAACGCGGAGCGGCAGGACTTCGGGCAATCTTGCCACTCCACGAGCGGTCAAAGACCAGCGGCAGGAGTTTCGGCAAAGCGTCCGCTGGGAGACGGGACAGAACTTTGTCAACAGAACCTAAGTAATTTGTTAGAGCCTTGAGCCGCTTACAGATAGTGCGGGTCTGCCAAGATCCGATTGGGCTTCATTCAAGTGGGCCGGGAATCGTGAGGCGCTCAAAGACAGGAGTAAAAAACGACTTAAGTATGTGCAGAACAGTGAAGCTGACGCGGTCAGCGCAGCGGTAGCCGTCCCTTTGCTGAAGCCCGCTGCGCCGAGCTAAGTCGTTTCGAGCGCAAGTCTATATTTCGGATTGACCGTCAGGTCAGCCGTTTTCGTTTTGAGGTCTGATAGTCATAGAGGGACGGGGCGGCCTCATATGAGCTATTCACCCCCTCTATGCGGGCGGCGCGGGGATAGGTGACGGTAAGCCTGCGATTGCCATAAACGCCTATGATGTTCTCACCCACGCCCTGTTTCAGGCCGCGCAGTTCGACGGTCGCGTTCCACGGTGCGCCGCCTTCGATAACGATTTCAAGGTTCCACGTCGTGTTGTGCAGGCCATGATTGGGCTGCCAGTAGGGCGCGCCGCCACCCGCCCAGGTATCATGAACCCAGACCCCGTCAACCAGACGCGGCTGAATATGAAGCCGCACGGCATCAAACAGGTTTTCATGGTTGGCACCGGCGTGCTGGTCAATCAGTCCGCCGCGCAGAACGACCGCGCGTGAATAGACGGCGCGGGTCGCCTGAGTGTTCACGCTCAACGGATGAATAACGGTATTGGCGACCATGAGATTGCGCACCAAGACGTTGTGCGCATTGCCGACATGCACCGAATAATGGGCTTCGCGTTCACCGGTTGTCGCTATGTCCGTCAGGGTCAGGCTGGCGCTGTCGTAGGTCAGCACGCCGGAATCGGCATTGTGGATGGTCACATCGCGCACCCAGCCGTCGAACATCTCATGCAGAGCCAGCGCGTTATAGCCTTCTTCCAGATGATGTCCAAAGGCCGGTGCATCAGGAAACTCGATGAGCAGACCTTGTATCCCCACATCGGTCAGGAAGGCTTTGCGCACAATCCTCGCCGGTTGTTCCGCCGACACGGCATGTAGCAGCGGATCGCCCAGTTCGATGCGGTTGCCGCGAACGGATAGGATCCGCGTCGTTTGGGTGACAAGGGCGCGGGCCGGGTTGTCATAATGGCGCTGACCGATCGGCAGGTCGGTCTCTCCGTACAGCGACCGGATGATGGCGCTGTCGCGGCCTTTGTCTGAGAACCACTGGATTTGCAGGATTTGCCCGGCCTTGATCGCACGGGCGTCCTTGACCTCAAGATGCCGCGTCCATTTCGCGCCAGAAGCCCCTGTCGTTACGATGTCGGGGGCGGTGTCATAATCCGGCAGATATTCAGCGTAACGTGTGCCAGGGATGCCGACGCGGATAAAGCCTTCGCTCCAGCTATATTCACTGAACCAGTAGTCGACATTGCGGTCTTTTTCGATCTGGCGCTTGTTTTCTTTGCGGATATATTCGCGCAGTTCTTTAAGGCTCTGGCTTTCATCCACCAACCGCAAGGGGCGCGGGAAATAGAGCGTCGTGCCGTCATCACCACGTCCGGCCCCTTCGAGCACAAAGTCGCTGCGCTCAATGCGCATAACTTCGGTCAGGACGAAACGGCCTTTCGGGAAACGAACGGTGACCTTGCCCGCCACCTTATGGGCGGCGGCAATGGCTTCGCGCACAGCTCTTGAATCGTCGGTCTGTCCATCGCCTTTGGCCCCAAAGTCAGCGACGTTGATGAGGGTGCCGCTGTCGGACGGAATAGCCTCCAGCCCGAAGCCGTACCCGGCGTAGGAATAATCGGCCAGGCCTTTCAGCGAAGGCAGAACCGCGGACCGCTCAAAAGGTTGCGAATTTGCCCCATGCGCCTGAGTGTAACCCGCGCCCATCATACCGGAGGCGAGAACCGTGGCGCAAAGCCGGTGCAGAGTCTCGCGGCGCGAGGGGGCGTCAGACATGAGATATGTCCTTTCATTTCTGAGTGGTAACAGGGAAGGCCGGCAGCAGCAGGTCGTCTTCGAGATTTGAAGGTAGCGTGCGGTTTTCTATGGCTTGCGACAATTGGGCGTCGCCAAAGCCCCATGCGGCCCGCCGGAGGGTGCGTTTGGCGGCGACCTGTTCGCGGGCTTTGCGCTTTGGATCGTTTAGGTCGAGATCGGCCTTGGGCCAGGTGCGGGCGCCGGTCAGATACGGCGTGAGATAATCAACACCCGTTTTCAGGTTGCGCCCGTCCGCTGAAGCGCGCCATAGATCGACATCGACGCACTGCGCCAGTTGGGCTGCCGACAGAGCCCCGTCCAGCGCCCATACCGAATAATGCCATGAGCGGGTACGCGACATCTCTTGCGGGAAACTGCCGTCCGCCGCCATCTGAGCCTTTAGCCGTGTCTCGGCAAAGGCTGACAATACGGTTTTCGCTTGCGGTTCCTGACGGGCAAACAGCGAAAAATGTGCCAGCATCATATCGTAATAGATGCCGTGATTATTGGATCTGGCGCGCGCATCCCGGCAATTGTCACTATCGCGCATCCAGTTGGCCAGCGCGCCGAACCATTGCTCAAGCCCGCGCAACTCATCGGCGGTCAGCGCCCCTGACGGCGCGATCAGTCCGATGCTCTCGACGATGGGCTGAAAGCGCAGGGCGTCGATTATACCTTCACCCCGCCCGTCAGACTGGCCCGGTACGGCCTGAGCAAAGGTCAGGTTCGGGTTCATGCGCGTTTTGGGATCAAGGAACCACACCCGCAACAGGTTTGCGGCATGGCGAGCATAGGCTTCATCACCCAGAAGACTATAAGCCAGCGACAGGGTTTGCACATCATCGCGCAGGGCCTGTGAGCGGGTCATGTCAAAGCTGGCGGTCGCGCGTTCGGGATTGACCTCACCGTCGCGGCGCACATAGGGCAGCCCGTCAGGTTTAGCGGGATCAGGCCACCAATAGGGGCCGATGCTGGCATAGTCATGAGGACTGCCGCCAGTGGGGGCGCGGGGCTTATCCGTGACGCTATATGGGCCGCGACCCAGGGCCTTATCGGCGGCTGATTTCAGGGCCTTGGCCTGTTCCGGCGAGGTGGTGATTTGGGTTTTGGCGATGGCCAGCCATTCTGGTCGCCACAAAAATGTCCGCGCGCCCTGCGTCGCATAGCCTTCTACGCCGTCGCAGCGGGCCAGTTCCGCGCTGTGCGCAGGCCCCATCAGCATTACCCCGATCAGGCCGGATAAGAGGCCGTATTTAAGCCCGAATTTAAAATAGCGTTTCATCACGATCTCCTGGGCAAAAGGTCAGGTCTTGGCGTCACTCAGCGATTCCCGGCGGATAAGCGTCGACTCGACCATGGACGGCAGGTCGTCGGCCATCTCGCCGGATTTCAGCACCATTTCCGGCACCAACTTACGCACCGACAGCGCCCCCATCTCGGCAATCGGCCAATGCACGGTCGTCAGCGATGGCCAGAGCTGCATGGCCACCGGCCCGTCATCGAAACCCACAATCGACAGGTCACCCGGCAGATTAAGCCCCCGTTCATGGGCGGCGCGCGTGACCCCGGCGGCCATCGAATCGTTGCTGGCGAAAATGACCGTGGGCGGTACAGGCGCGGTGAGCAGGACTTTGCCCGCCCTCACGCCGGACTCAAAACTGTACTCACCATCGGCAAAAAGAGTCTCATCCATCGGCAGACCGGCGTTTTGCAGGGCCTGCCGGAACCCGGCCTCGCGCTCACGGGCGGAGCGGAACCCCGCCGGGCCACGCACAAAGCCGATGCGGCGATGGCCCAGGGCTACCATATCCCGAACGACCGCCATAACGGCCTCACGGTCGTTGGACCAGACACTGCGCGACATCATGTCGAGTTGGGCTGAGCCGACGCGGATATATTTGATGTTCATGCGCTGGCACAGTTCGCCGATATCGTCGCGCTCCGACAGAGGCGGCAGAAAGATGGCGCCCATGGGTTTTTGGCGGGTGAGGAAGGTCTCAATATCGCTCAAAAGGTGAGGTGCGCTGCGATCCAGTGGCCGTGCCGCCAGGGCGATTTCGCTGTCGGCTATGGCCGACAGTACCCCGCGCTGAAAGGTCATGGCCATGGGCGAGGTCGAGTCATGAATAAACAGGACGATGACGAAATTCTTGCGAAACGCCAGAGCGCGCGCCTGTACATTCGGCACAAAGCCGAGCTGTTCGATGGCGGCTTCGACCTTGACCCGCGTGGAGGCTTTGAGCGCCTCACGGTTGATGACGCGGCTAACGGTCTTTTTCGACACGCCCGCCAGTTCCGCCACATCGGTGATGGTCGGCGCTGAGCCTGTTTTTCGCGGCAAGGCGACAATCGTCCCTGTCTTTTCCGTCCGTTTTTCGGTCACGTTGGGTCTGTACTCATGTTGTGATCAGCCGCCTGAACTTGGCTGATCGGGGGGGAATGGCAGGCGGTGGTGGCCGCCCGCCGGTTACAGTTAGAATTTTTTGGTTACGCTGAGCGAATAGGTAATGCCATCATAATCGGCCACGCGGTTAAAGGCTTCGACCCCTTCAAATTCCTCACGGCGCGAATTGGTGATGTTATAGACCTCAAGGCGCAGTTCAGTGGTTTTAGTGGGCGTATAGGCTCCGGAAAAATCGAGCTGGCCACGCGGACTGACGCGGCTGGAACTGCCGGTAAAGGTCGAGCCGCCCTCAAGCAGGATTTCCGAGGCATAGTTATAGGCCAGTCGCGCCTGCCACCGGTCGTCCTCGTAATAGCCGATCAGATTGTAGGTATGGTCAGCAACGCCGTAAAGCTTTGAGCCGTTGCTGCCGCTGGAGGTGACCTTGGTGGCGTTAAAGACCATGCCGAAGTTCTGCCAGATACCCGGCAGGAAGGAAAAATCCTGCTGCATCTGGAATTCGACCCCTTCGACCTTGAGCTGATTGGGATCATTGATGACGCGGTTGATGACGATGCGCTGATTGGCGGTTTCGGGTGTGGCCCCCTGACTGATCCGGCAAAAGCCCGTCGCGTCGATAAACATTGGGCCGTAAGATTCGCCCTCAACTTCAAAATTCTCACCTACCGGGCAGTAGTTGTTCTGCTCAATGATATTGTTTTCGATCGTCTTGTGGAAATAGCCGATGGCTACAACATTGCCGCGCCGGTTATAGTACGACACGCCAAGGTCGAAGGCCTTTGAACTGCGGGGTTTGAGGTCAAAGCGGTTCATGTCGATACGCACCGAACTTTGGGTCTCACCTGTATCCGGATCGACATTTTCCAGCACCCGCGTTGGGGCTGGTGAAAACTCGACCATATCGAACGCTTCAAAGGTTTCATAATAGGCGGCGCGCGCCACCAGCTTGGGCGAAAAATCGACAATCAGGTTCGCTGAGGGCAACAGCGCATCGTACGACCCGCCCGCCGGTTCCGCGGGCCTGAAATAGCCGGGGCGGAAATCCGCGCTGGTGAAGCCCAGCGCCTCATAGAATTTCAAAGCCTGATCCTCGATCAATCCGGTCAGATCGGCCTTAACATAGCGCAGGCCCAGATTGCCGCGTACCGGCCAACTTGCGGCTGTTTCCAGAAAATCGAACTTGGTTTGGGCAAAGGCTTCGAGGTTTTCGCGCGAGGCCCGAAAGTTCTGACCGGCCACCCGGTTGAGCGGAAAGCGTTGGATCATGCCCGACAGTTCGTTGCGCGGCGCCAGTTCCAGTATTTTCTGATAGGTGATGCGGCTGCGGGCGGCGGGCGTCAGTTCCGGGAAGAAGTTGGCCAGTTGCGCCGTCGTCATCGTGAAGCCGACATTGGTCGGCACTGTGTTTAGCACCGGGAATATCTGCTGCTCGATCAGGCGGTAATCGACCGACCAGAAATTATCAAGCTCGGCATTGGGCGCACCCGATCCAAAGAAATCACCGCCGCGTGTGACCGCATCGTTGAGCTTGAAGATGTCGCTGGTCAGTTTGTTGAGTTGCAGGCCCAGATTGGCGTTTTCCTGATAGATCTGACGGGCCTTTTCCTTGGAGTAATAGACGCCAAAATTCACCGTAGTGAAGGGTCCAAAATTGACATCACGCTCGGCCTTAAGATCGAGCGCATACATATTACGCCGTACCCGAAGATTAGCGCCGCTGGCGGTCACGACGACGTTTTCAGGGCGCAGGCCGTTGCGCGCCTGAGTGCCATTGCCGCCGCTGACCGTATAGGGGCCGGTCGCGGTCAACAGGCGGCTGGGCAGGTTAAGATCGAACAGGTAGTTCTTATAGTTGCCCAGGCCGGTATCAATGATGGCGGTAATGCCGTTGGTGGTGTTGTCTATGCCGTCGCCGTCGGGGTCCGTGCGACCGGTGGTTGGCTGGATGCGGTGCTCATAAAGATATTCATCGCGCGTCCCCAGGGCTTCGGAGATCGTGCCGATGGCATTGATTTGCCAGCCGCCCGTATTGAAGTTCACCTGCGGATAAAGGGCAAAGCTTTCGTCAATTGACGGCATGCCGCGATTACCGATGGGTAACTGCACATCGCTGGCCTGCACCTTATTGACGACATAGACGTTTTCAACCGTACCGTCCGAGCCGCGGTCGAACTGACCGACCAGAACCGGATCACTGAGCGGCGTTACGATCCCGGTCGTATCGGAGGCAAACGCGGTGAGTATATCGAGGTTGGCTTCATCAAGCTCACGGCGCGTCGCGATCCCATCAAGGCGAATATTTAGATTATCATTGACGCGCCACTCAAAACCGGCAGCCCCTGACAGGCGGGAGCCGTCCGATGTGCGTGAATATTGCCGGACTTCTGAGGGGAAGACCACCTGATTGGCGACGCCGTCGGTGGTGGCCGGAATAGCAAAGGCCGGATTGCTGGCCGCCAGTTGCGTCAGGCGCGCAGCGCTATAGGCCGTGTAGGCGTTGATGCGGATGGTGTCGCGCCGGAAATTCTGACGGGAATAGGACAGGGTGCCATAGACGCCGAAGTTGGGTGTGAATTTCTTTGAGCCGGTCAGGAAAAAGGCCGGATTGAGTTTTTCCGTGGACTCTTCCCACTGAGTTTCAATTCTGAACACGCCGCCGTCTTTGCGCGACAGGGCCGGACGGATGCGCAGATTGACGATGGACCCAAGCCCACCGGCGGGCATATCGGCCGAAAACGACTTAATCACATCCGCCCCGCCAAAGATGGCGGCATCATATATCCCAAACGGATTACCTGATCCGCGGGTGCCAAGCGTAGGGGCGGCAATGCTTTGGCCCATAACGGTGGTTTTGGTGTATTCGCTGGGCAGGCCGCGCACGCTGATCGAGGCATCGCGCCGGTCATCCGAGCGGTTGATCTGCACGCCCGGAATGCGTTGCAGGGCTTCGCCCAGATTGAGATCCGGGGTCGAGCCGATATCGTCAGCGGAAATGCCGTCCAGAATGACATCGGCCTTGCGGCGGATTTCAAGCGCGTCATTGAGCGATCCACGTATGCCGCGCACGACCACAACCTCAATATCTTCTTCCGCTAGAGGCGTTTGCGTTTCCGAAGCGGTTTGCGCCGTCGCGCCACTGCATAAACTGGCGAGCGCCACTGTGCCCAGGCACAATGCCTTCAAGGGGCGGCGCCCCCTTCCCTGAGAATTGATCATTGGCATTTCCTTGTGATGGGCTGTTTTTTTGCCCTTTAACCCTGCTTATATTGGTAGTTCTGAATCGATACCGGTGTCAATAATGAATCTTTTCAAGTAATTTATGCCTTATTTTAAAAGGATTATGACGAGTTTTGGTTTGCAAAATAAATTGACACCGGTATCGAAAAATGAATAATCTCCCTCAAAAGCCTCGCCCAATGGTGCGGGATAAAAGGGAGATACGCATGATCAGGACGACCGCCCTTCGCGGGCTGTTTATGGCTGGGCTTTGCGCAGGCTTTGCCGCTCAGGCCGACACGCCATTCAGGATCGATCCGTTATTTAGCGACCATATGGTCGTGCAGCGGGGTAAACCGGTCACGGTGCGCGGTGACGGCCGGGCCGGAGCCACGGTAACGGTCGGGTTTGCCGGAATGACTGCTAAAGGCCAGATCGATGCGGATGGCAGGTGGGCCGTCATCCTGCCGCCGGTGCCTGATGGCGCCAAAGGTATAATGGACATCAATGTGTCGGGTGGCGAAACACAGCGTCTCAAAGATGTGGTGGCGGGCGATGTGTTCCTGTGTTCCGGGCAGTCGAATATGGACCTGTCGGTCAGCGATACGGCCTATCCCAAGCGCACGGCTGAGGAGGGGGGCGGCAAACCCATCCGCCTGTTTAAGGTTGCCCGCACCGCCAGCGCGCAGCCGCAAAGCTGGGTCACGCCGGAAATCGGCTGGGCACCGGCGGGGCCTGACAGCTTACCGTCCTTTTCCGCCGCCTGCTGGCATATGGCTAAGTCGCTGGTGGCGGCCAACACTGGCGCACCTATTGGCGTTATTCAGGCCTCATGGGGCGGCACGTCGATCGAGGACTGGCTTTCCGGTGGCGCGCTGAAGACCGTGCCTCAGTATCGTGAGGATGTTGACCGCCTGAGCCAGTATGCCGGCGATCCGCAAGCGGCTACGCAGGAACGTATCGCCGCAACCGAGGCTTGGGCGCAAACCGCCGATCCGCAAGGTGTGGCGGCAGGCTATCACTTGGCGGCCTTTGACGATTCCGCTTGGCCAGAAATCTCGCTGCCCGGTGTGTGGGAGCGCTCCGGCATCGCGGCTTTACGCAGTTTCGACGGCCTGATGTGGTTCCGCCGTAGTCTTGATCTGACCGTAGCGCAGGCCATTGGGCCTGCTATCCTGCGATTGGGGCGTATTGATGAACGCGATCAGGTCTGGATCAATGGTCAGGTCGTGGGCGCGACCCTGCTGGGCAGCGAAACCCGCGCCTATGTTGTCCCCATGGGCGTCCTCAAGGCTGGACGCAATGTCATTGCCATCCGTGTGCTCGATGAACGCGGGGCGGGCGGACTGATGGGCAAGGCCTCGGATGTGCGGCTCGATCTGACGGCGGGCGCGTCCGTTGATCTCAGTGGTGCGTGGCGCTACCAGACCGGCCGCGCACGCCGCATCTGGAAAACCCCGCCGCCGTTTGTGCCGTGGGCTGCGCCGCGCGGTATCAGCATGTTGTGGAATGGCATGATAGCCCCCCTGCATGGCTTTCCGCTCAAAGGGATCGCCTGGTATCAGGGCGAAACCAATACCAGCGAGGCTGAAAACTATGGGGCGCTCCTGACCCTGTGGGCGTCATCGTGGCGTGAGGAATTTAACGATCCATCCCTGCCGGTCGTTATTGCCCAACTGCCGGGATATGGCCCGCGCAGTGCCGTGCCGACCGACAATGACTGGGCAAAACTGCGGGAGGCCCAGCGCCTTATGGTGGCTCAGGATCCGCACGCAGGGCTGGCGGTTCTGATTGATCTGGGGGTGTCCTATGATATTCACCCGGCCCACAAAGATGAAGTCGGGGCTCGGTTGAGTAACGAAATGCTGCGTCTGGCCTATGGCCGCAAAGTCCTGTCCGCGCCGTCGCCGGTTAAGGCAGAGGCCGCGGGCGACGGCATCCGTGTGCAGTTTAAAGATACCGGGGGTGGGCTTATGGCCTATGGGTCGCATGACGCGGCGGCGTTCGAATTGTGTGACTCTGACGCAAAGTGCCGGTTCGCGACGGCGCAGGTGGACGGTGACGCGGTTCGCCTGCCCGCCGATCCGCAGGCCCGTCAGGTTCGCTATGCCTGGCAGGGCTCTCCGCCGGTTAATCTCTATGGCAAGAGCGGTCTGCCGGTGGTGCCGTTTGCCATAAATATACCGTAACGCCGTCCGTAAGCTTTCGGCAGAGGTGACACGGCGACGGGTTTGACCCATGATCGCTAAAACACAGGGGCGGGCGTACACAGAATGACCACAGGCACACGCCGCGAGCGATGGCTGATCGTTGGCCTGATTTTTCTGGCGTCGTGTCTGACCTATATGGACCGGCAGATGTTCGGTCTGCTTAAACCCGTGATGCAAGCCGATCTGGGCTGGTCGGAACTCGATTATTCCGGTGTCGTGATTGCGTTCCATGCGGCCTTTGTGGTCGGGTTTCTGACGTTCGGGCCGGTCATGGATCGCTTTGGGGCTCGCCGGGGGTATGCGGCGGCCTTTTCCCTGTGGGCGGCGGCGCACACGGCGCTGGGGCTGGCCAGCAGCCTTATGCAGTTTGGCCTTATCCGCTTTTTGTTAGGCGTGGGGGAATCCGGTACCTTTCCCGCCCGACTCAAGGCGGTGTCCGAATGGTTTCCTCCGCAGGAACGCGCGCTGGCCATCGGGGTGTTTAATGCCGGGGCGTCGACCGGGGCGCTGTTGACGCTGGCTCTGGTGCCGGTGCTGACGCAATTCTATGGCTGGCGCGGGGCCTTTGTCGGAACGGGCCTGCTCAGTCTGCTGTGGCTAGGGCTATGGCTGGCGTTTTATCGCCGCCCGCCCAATGCTGATCCGTCCGCGTGGCGACAGGGCTTGACCTGGACGGTATTTGCCGAATTGATGCGGCACCGGCAGGCTTGGGTCTATGTGGCGGTTAAGTTCCTGACCGTCCCCGTCTGGTGGCTTTACCTGTTCTGGTTGCCTGATTTTCTGTACCGCAATCACCAGCTTGATCTGGGTGTATTTGGTGTGCCGCTACTGGCGATCTTTGTACTGGCCGATGTCGGCAGCGTGGCCGGGGGTTGGACATCTTCGGCCCTGATCGCCAAAGGGGCCTCGGTTGGTCGCGCCCGCATGACGGTTATGGCAGTATGCGCGGTTCTGATTTTACCGCTCATCGCCGTGCCGTTCAGCCCGTGGCTGGGGCTGTCGGTCGCCATCATCGCCGTAGCCGCCGCGGCCCATCAGGCGTTTTCAGCCAATCTCCTGTCCCTGCCGTCCGACCTGTTTCCGAAAGAGGTCGTCGGCAGCATCGTAGGCGTTGGCGGGGCTGCCGGCGCCATAGGTGCTATTCTAATGGCACTGTTTTCGGGCGTGGTGCTGGAATTTATGCAGTCCTACGTTCCGATATTTTGTGTGGCTGGCGTGGTCTATGGTATTGCAACCTTGATCATTATTTTCAGCCGGGTTTACTCAGTGATCCCAGAAAAAATCGATTGATGTCAGCTAACCAGATATCCAGGGCGGAACTCTATTTATGTTTTTGTGGTCTGGCTATTTCATTGACATAGCGTAATTCATGACATCATACAGAAAGGTCGATTCCACCGTGCCGGAAATCAGGTGCGCTTGCGGGCCGGAAGCATAGACCGGCACATCTTCGCCGGTGTGCTGGGCGCTCGATAGCGGCACCAGGGTCGGCTGTTTGAAATCGGGTGCCAGTGCCTCATCCTGCGTCAGATCATGATCGTGCGGCCCCAGCGCAGATGGGCCGGAGGCGTAGGCCAACACCGTGCGGCCCTTACCGTTTTTATCCGGCTCATTGACACCGCGATTGCGGGCAAGGCCCATGATCGGTTCTTCGCGGGTAGAGCCCGCCGATTGAGTCAGGCCGTGGCTGTGGTCGGCGGTAACGATGATCAGAGTGTCTCTGGCATCAGTTTTACTGAGGGCGACCTGCACGGCCTTATCCAGTTCATCGACATCGGTCAGCGCCCGGTAAGCATTGTTCTGATGGTGCCATTTATCGATGGCGGCCGATTCCACCAGCAGGAAAAAGCCGTCAGGATCGTTGGACAAAACCTCAATGGCCTTGGCGGTCATGTCGGCCAGGTTGGGGACTTCGGTCTGGTTCTTATGATCGACGACCGAGGGCAGATCGCCCTCAGCAAACAGGCCGAGCAGTTTTGAGGTGTTGTTTGCATCGACCGCGCTTAGGGCTGATTTTCCGGTCACGACCTGAGCTTTGGCTTGTGCGGCCCAAACCTTCGTCAGGTCTTGGTCCTTACGCTTGCCGCCATCTGCAACGGTCTGAAAACGCGCCAGATCACCGCCCAGCACCACATCCATGCGGACATCTTCGGCGGCTTCGACCATTTGGCGGGCCAGATCGACACACCCGGATTTGGCAGCGTCGGCGGGCAGTTCTGAATCTGAGCGCCAGCCGCGGGTGGATGTGTGGCCATAGGCTCCGGCCGGTGTGGCGTCGGTGATTCCAGAGGTGGTCACGACGCCTGCGGATTTGCCCATGCGCTTGGCCTGTTCGGCTATGGTCGGGATATGGGTTGCCCTGAGCGCGCAGGCCTTTGAGGTGACCGTGGCATCAACCCCGATCGCGCCATTGATGGTCTTAACGCCGGTAGTGATGGCGGAAATGCCGTTGGCCGAGTCGGTGACAAACTTATCGGCCGAATAGGTCTTGGAAAACGCCGAATAGGGCAGGGTCTCAAAGGTCAGCCGATAGGACGCGCCGTCCTGCCCACGCGCCTGTCCGGCCATGATGCGGCCAGCGGTGACCGAATTGATGCCCATGCCGTCGCCGATAAACAGGATGATGTTTTTGGCTTTACCGGTATTGGGCGTGCGCGCCAAAGCCACGTCCAGAGCCGGGGAGGCCGGTTGCGCCCATACCGGTGTGGTTATGAGGGCGGTAGCGAGACACAGGGCGGCTTTCATCGGTGTACTCCTCAGCAAAATTACAAAATCCCGCCCGGTGTTGGAGAACCGGGCGGGAGGTCATCAGGTTACGGGCGGGAACTAGAACTTGGCCCGAACCCCGATGGAGACGGTGCGGCCATTATAGGTATAGCCGCCGAACTGGCCGTTCTGGGCGAACTGCCACTGGGCTTCGTTGGTCAGGTTCTGGGCTTCGGCCACGATGCTGTAGCGGTCATCGATCTTATAGCTGATATTGCCGTCGAGCGAGCCGTATTCTTTTTCGTTCAGGTTGCTCAGGCCGCCGGTGCCGACCGAGGCCAGTACATCATCGACCCATGAATAGGACAGGCGCGCGCCCAGCTTATCCTTTTCATAGAAGACGGTGATGTTGTAGCTGTTCTCCGCCACGTTCTGCATCTTGTCCTTAAGGGTGGCCGAATAGGTCGCCTCAGAATCTGTCCAGGTATAGTTGGCCAGCGCGCCCAGACCATCGAACGGGGCGGGCAGGAACTTAAAGTTCTGCTGCCAGGCCAGCTCAAAGCCCTTGACCCAGGCTTCGCCGCCATTGACCGGCGCGGTCAGCAGGTAGTTCTGGCCGTCGATAGCAATTGTGGTGTTCTGGTTATACACAAAGGTGGTGATGTCCTTATAGAACACCCCGCCGATCAGGGCCGAACCCGGTGCGAAGTACCACTCGGCGGTCAGGTCGAACTGATTGGCCTCAAACGGATCGAGCAGCGGATTGCCGCCGACGGCAGTAAAGACCGTACCCGATGAATTAAGCGTCAGGCGCGGCGACAGGTCAGCCAGTGATGGACGGGTGATGACCTTGGCGGCGGCGGCATGGATTTGAATGTCGTCGCGCAGTTCGTAGACAAAGTTGGCACTCGGTAGGGTGTCCTTATAGGTCTTATCAAAGCTGACCGGCACGGCGGCAGAGCCGGTGTCGGCATGGCCCTGTGAGGTCTGGTCGGTTTCGGCATAGCGTACACCGATTTCACCGCGTAGGGACCGCTCGAACACCATGGTGTCGATATTGGTGGCGACATAGGCGGCCTTGATCTTTTCGGCCACATAATATGAGTTTCTCAGATCGCCGCGCGCCGGGGCGGCATTGGCGATGGCTGATGTGTCCAGAATAGCCAGAAATGCATCGCGGTTTGGCAGCAGCCAGGTCTGGGGCAGGGTGCCGGACACTTCGCTCAGGAAGTCGTCTTCGGGGAAGCCGTCATAGAACTCACGGCCGAACAGGGTGTTGTTGCCGCCGATGGTCTGACCTGACTTATTGCGGGTGAAGTTGATATCGCGGCGGTTATATTCACGCGAACGGTCACGGAATTTGACGCCGCCGGAAATCTGGCTGAACACGCCCCAGCTCAGGTCGCGTTTGGCGTCGAACTGGACGGCATCTTCTTCGTCGGTCGAGTCGTTGATGCGCCATTCCAGACGGCGGAACGGCAGGATCGGATCGTTCAGGTCGCGGGTCAGGAAATCAAGGCTGGGTACCCCATCACCAACTTGCGGGATATAAAACTCTAACGCGCCGGAATTGCCCAGTACGCGGGTGCGGGTGATCGGCTTATCGGTATTGGAGTAGGCGCGCGCCACATAGACGCTGCCCGACAGATCCCATTCGCCCAGACGATGCTTGACGGTCAGATCGGTCAGCATGTTGTCGTGGGTCAGGTAGTCGATCTCACGGCCGATCTGGGTGCTGGTTGAGGTGGTGCGCCCGCCGACGAGGGCGCCATTTTCAACCTTTGCGGTGCCAGGCACCAGCGATGACAAAACGAAATCAGCCGAATAGGTCAGTTCGTCATAGAAGTTGTCGAGATAGGTGTAAAAGCTGGTCAGGGCGATTTCGGTATTTTCGGTCGGGCGCCATTGCAGAGCGGCGGTCAGGCCATAGCGTTCGCGGCGTTCGCGCTCCAGGGTCGGGCGCACAGCGGACGGGGTGAAGTTGGTATCGGTGACACCGTCGCCGGTGACATCGATCTTATTGGCCGCCCAGCTTACGCCGGTGATGCGATCCGAACGCAGGGAGCGGATGCCGTAATTGGCGGAGACCAGCGCGCCAAACGTGCGGTCTTCGTTGTTCCAGCTAATGAGGGCCGATGCCTTGGGATCAACCTTATCGGCCAGTTCAACATAGGTGGTGGTCAGGCTGACCGAGGTCGTCGGTTTTTTGAAATCAAGCGGCTTAAAGGTGCGGATGTTGATCGTGCCGCCGATGGCACCTTCGTCAAGTGAGGCCAGCGGCGACTTGATGACTTCGACGCCGGAAACCAGTTCTGACGCCATGGTGTCAAAGCGGAACTGGCGGCCCGACTGGCCCGAGTCGCGGACGTTTTCGTTCACGGCGGCGCTGCGGCCATCGATGGTCACGTTCTGGAAGTTGGGGCCAAGGCCGCGCACCCGCACGAACAGACCTTCGCCACGGTCGCGGGTGATGGAGATTCCCGGCACGCGCTGCAGCGCTTCGGCAATGTTGTTGGACGGGAACTTACCGATATCTTCGGCATTGATGACGTCGATGACGTTGACGGCCTTGCGTTTCTCATTGAGCGACTTAGCCAGTGAGCTTCTGAAACCGGTGACGACAACTTCTTCGATGGCTTCGGGGGCGGTGGTGTCCGCTTGCGGGACTGAGGCTGCGGCCATAACCGGGGTGACGGTTTGGGCGGTAGCTTTTGTGACACCGGCTTTGACGATCACCGTATCGCCCTTGAGGCTATAGCTCAGGTTCTGACCGGACAGCAGGCTGCCCAGAGCCTGATCTACACTGATGTTGCCCTTGACGCCGCGGGTGGTCTTACCGGCCAGAAGGGCGGGGTCAGCGACGACCTGCACGCCCGATGTGCGCGACAACTGCACCAGAGCGGTGTTCAGGTCACCGGCCTTAATGTCAACCGTGACGACGCGGTTGGCGACGGTCTGGGCCTGCGCGGTGACGGCGACCATGCCCGCCCCCAGATTGAGCGCGGCCAGCGACGCCGACAGGCATAGAATGCGATGAAAATTAAAAGTCAAAACCAGATCCCCATGAATAGATTGCTCAGCCCCAGTGACGAGCGTCTTACGGTTAAAGGGACGGATGAGAGACGGATTTACCCGACAGGTCATTTCGTGAATTATTCATGACATGCCTAAGCTTATGTATTTCAACGTATAATTATTGACCCGTTTTCGCGGGCGACCTCAAAGCCGTGCACAACCGCCAGGGTCTCCAACTGGCTTTGCGGGTCATCGAGGCGCAAACGGCCGATGATGCGCTTATCTTTCAGGGCCGCGTTTTCAAAGCGGATGGCCACACCGGAGCGGCGGGTAAATTCCTGCGCGACTCGCTCTAAGCTCCAGTTATCGGGCTCGATCCAGCCGGCGCGCCAGTCACCACCGTCCGGATCAAAGGCCGCCAGCGGTGTGATGGCACCATCCGCCAGGCGCGCCCTCATGCCGCGGGTGAACAGGCCAAATTTACGGTCGTTGCCCTTGAGCCTGACCTTGCCCTCATAGACATTCAGTTCAACGCCATCCGGCATATAGCTTAGGTTAAACTGGGTGCCTAAGACCCGGACATCGCCGCCATCGAGCGCGACCGTAAAGGGCCGGTCGGCATCTTTGGCGACGGCAAAATAGGCCTCCCCCTGGCTTAGGCGCACATGACGGCGATAGGGGGTTATGCGGGCTTCCACGCGGCTGGCACCATTGATATGCAGATCGGTGCCATCGCTTAAGCGCACCTCACGCGGCTGTCCGGCCTCCGTTTCATAGACGCTGAGCGGTGTGAACTGATCATACACGACCGGCGGCAGCAAGAAGGCGGCAACTGCGACCGCAGCGGCGGCCATGATGCCACCGGCCATGAACCTACGCCGCGTCGCCTTCACGGCAGCTATATTGACGGCAGGCGGGGTGTCAAAGGCCGCCAGCGCATCGTTCAACGCCGCGTCGCGCGCCACACGCATCAGGGTATCATAGGCGATCCGGTGGCGGGGATCGCGCGTGATCCACTCATCGAAGGCTGCGGTCGTGAACTTTGTATCGTGCAGCTGGCGATCAACAAATCCGGCGGCAACGTCCCAAATGGTGTCTGTGATATCCGCCGTCTCAGGAGTCATATTTTACGCGCTTCTTTTCGGCTTTTTCGAGATGGTCGTGCAGTTGGCGCAGGGCCCGTGAGATATGTTTTTCGACGGCGTCAGGACTAAGGTTCAGGGCCTTGCCAATCTCTTCGCAGGTTTCGCCCCGGACGCGCCTACGGATCAGTACTTCGCGCCGCAGCGGCGGCATCCCTTTTAAGGCATCCGTGAAAACATCCAGTCGCTGGCGGTGCATCAGGATCTGCTCCGGCAAGGGTTGATTGCAGGCAAGGTCAGTGTCGATTTCTTCGGTGGGACGCGCTTTGGCAGCCCGGAAATGGTCGTTAATCAGGTTGGTGGCGATGGTGCGGGCCAGAGCGGTGAGGTTCTCGACGGCGTGGCGGCGACTGTAGCTGATCAGGCGGGTCAGGGTTTCCTGGACCACATCTTCGCGCACGGCCTCATCGCGCACCTTGCCCGCGACAAACTGCATGAGACGGCCGCGCTCCTGCGGCACCCAGAAATGTTCGGGTAGTCCTGTGGCCATGCCTGCTGAATAGACGGCTTGGGTGACAGTTATATTACAACGTCATTGTTGCAACGCCTATCGGTCCGCCTATTCAACCCTCACGACTGAATGCCGAGTGCTGTCAATATCTTGCCGGACAGAGATTGCTTAACCTCAAATATATCCGCCCACGGATCGGTTTTGAGGGTTGTGAGGCGCTTAGGCACCGTGGCAATGGTAAACTCATCCGGTTTAAGTTTGGGGGGCAACTCATCCCAGGCGATCGGCGTGGCCACGGTCGCACCATCACGGGCACGCACGGCAAAGGGGGCAATGGCGGTGGCGGTATAGTCGTTGCGTAGATAGTCGATGAAGACCTTACCTTTGCGCGCGGCCTTTGACGCCGTGGCGATATAGCGCTTAGGGTTATCGTGCGCCATCGACTGGGCAATGACGCGGGTAAAGGCCTTGATGGCGTCCCAGTCATGCTCAGGCATGATCGGCACGGTAACATGCAGGCCCTTGCCGCCGGTGGTTTTCAGGAAGCTTTGCAGGCCAAACTCAGCCATGCGATCGCGCACCTCGGTAGCGCCCGCGATAACATCCTCCCATTTGGCGTCTGGATCCGGATCGAGGTCGAAAATCATCCGGTCAGGCCGGTCATGACCCGAGGCCATGCAGCCCCACGGATGGATTTCAATCACCCCCCATTGGATCAGGCTGATCAGGCCCTTGGCGTCTTCAATCATGATGTAGGATTCGCGCCGGCCCTTGACCTTGATGCCGCTGTCCTTGACGTGGGCCATTTTGGCCAGACCCATGTGGCGCTGGAAAAAGCAGTCACCACCAATGCCTTCCGGGCAGCGAATCATCGAGATCGGCCGTCCGGCAATGTGGGGCAGGATATGGTCGGCAACGCTGAAGTAATATTGGGCGATATCGACCTTGGTGATATTCGTGCCTGGATAGACAATGCGGTCAGGGTGGGAGATACGCACGCCGCCGACCTCAGAGTCTTTTGAGGACTTGCGCGGGGCAGTGGGTTTGGTTTTGGGGGCCACCCTGACCTCCTTTTCAGCTTCGGTCTCAGCCTTGGCGGTTTTGACGGCGTAGTCGCGGCTGACCTCTGTGGCCGGTTTGTCATCGCGCAGGCCCTGAAACGACGGGTGGCGCAGGCGGCCGTCTGAGGTCCACTCGCCGAACTGCACCTCGGCCACCAGCTTAGGCGTCACCCAGTTCGCCCCGCGTCGGGCCAGGGCCGGCACGCCCTCAAACGGATTATCATCAGCCAGGGTATCGAGGCGTCTGCGCAGGTCTATAGAGCTATCAGCCGTAAAACCGGTGCCGACCTTGCCCGCATAGATCAGGCGATCCTCGTCATAATAACCGACCAGCAGCGCAGCGATGCCGCGTCCGCCCTTAGCGGGCAGGGTAAAGCCGCCAATGACAAATTCCTGACGCTTATGGCACTTGATCTTCAGCCACGACTTGCCGCGGCCTGAGCTATAGGGGGCATCAGCCCGTTTAGAGATCAGGCCCTCCATATCCATGTCGCAGATTTGCTGATGAAAGCTGTCGCCTTTTTTTGTAAAGTGCTCCGAATAGTTGATGCGATCATCGGTATCGGCGGCGTTCAGCATGGCTTCCAACTTGGCCTTGCGATCCAGCAGGGGCAGGGCGCGCAGGTCTTCGCCGTCCAGATGCAGGAAATCGAAAACGTAATATTGCAACGGGGCGCTATCCTCCCCACTCAAGGTCGCCTGCAGGGCTTTAAAATTGATGCGGCCATCATCATCTACGGCCACGATTTCGCCGTCGAGTATGGCGGATTTTACCGGCAGACGGCCCAAAATTTCCGGCAGGGGCGCAAACTTGGCGGTCCAGTCTAACCCCGTGCGGGTTAGGAGGCGGGCGGTGCCATTCTCGATCAGCGCCTGTATTCGGTAGCCATCAAATTTGATTTCATGCACCCATTTATCGCCTTGCGGGATGCTGACGGCCAAGGTCGCGAGTTCGGGCGGGACGAATTTGAGTTTCCCTGACTTGGCGGCCTTGGCAGGGGTGTCTTTTGGGCGCGAGTTCCAGACGTTATTGCCCGCTTTGGCGATGTCGTCCATCGACCGGCCACTGATGATGGAGGTGGCCATAGTCTCCAGCCAGCTTTCCGCATCGTCTGTTGTGGATGCTTCATCCTTATGCTTGATTAGCAGCCAGTTGGCGCGTCCCTTATCTTGCGGACGCGGTTTCATGCGCACCAGCGCCCAGTCGCCGGTCAAACGCTGCCCATGCAGCCGGAATTTGAGATTGCCGTCTTTTAAGCCCTTATGTGGGTCTTCCAGCGGCTCCCATGTCCCTTCGTCCCACATCATGACCGTGCCCCCGCCGTACTGGCCTTTGGGGATAATGCCCTCAAAACTGCCGTAACTGACGGGGTGGCCCTCGGTTTCGACCGCCAGCCGTTTATCATCGGGGTTGAGACTGGGCCCGCGGGTTACGGCCCAGGATTTCAGCACCCCGTCCAGTTCCAACCGGAAATCATAATGCAGACGGGTGGCGGCATGTTTCTGGATCAGGTAGCGAAATCCGCTGCCATCGCCCAGCTTACCTTCCGGTTCGGCGGTTTTGGTAAAATCGCGCTTCTGATTATAAAGGTCGAGACTTGCCATTTAGCTGGCCTTTTTGCGCGGCGCTTTGGTGGAAGTTTTGGCGGTGGCGGGTTTGGCTTTCGTCGTCGTCTTGGGTTTGGCCTTTGCGGTGGGCTTTGTCGCTGGTTTGTCACCCTCTTTATCCTGCAAACTTTTGCGCAGGGCATCCATCAGGTTGATGACCTTGGCGGCTGGGCGATCCTCTTCAACGGCGGTCGGTTCACGGTTTTCGATCTTGGAATCAATCAGGTCCTGCAAGGCCTGGCGGTAGTGATCCTTAAACTTACCCGCGTCGAAATTAGCCGTTTTGCGCCGGATCAGTTCCTTGGCCAAGTCCAGTTCTTCGGAGGATGCCTTGGCGTCGATATCTTCAAAATAAGGGTCCGATTCGCGCAGTTCATCCTCATAACGTAGGGTGTGCAGCAACAACCCGCTGCCGCAAGGCTTGACCGAACATAACCGCTCGCGCCCGCCGATCGCCAATTGGCCTAAGCCCACCTTTTTAGTCTGGCGCAGGGCATCGCGGATCACGGCAAAGGTGTCTTCGTCGGCTGATTTTTGCGGGGCGACGAAATAGGGGCTGTCGAAATAGATATCGTCAATGTCAGCCGCGGCGGCAAACTGCACGATATCGAGCGTGCGCAATGACGGGATTTTCAAATCCTTGATCTCATCCGGTTCGATCAGGACATATTCACCCTTTTCAACCTCATAGCCCTTAATGATATCGTCGCGCTCGACCTCGGTGCCGTCGTCGGTGACGTTCTGGTGGCGGATTCGCTGACCAGTTTTGCGGTAGATTTCGTGCATGGCAATGGTGCGCGAACGATTGAGCGCCGAATAGATACTGACCGGCAAGGTCACCAGCGACATGCGCAAATTGCCGCTCCAATAGGGTCGCAAAGCCATTTTGGCCTCCGGATATGGGTTTCGTCAGAGGGTGCGCTTACCTCGCGTAAAAAGTCAGTCGGAATGTCATTTTTATATGGCGCACCGTACGCTTGGAAAATGCTTACCAAATCCAAAGACCTGCGCACCGGCAATCCGTTATGGCTGTCTAAGCCTAAGCCGCGCATTCCGACCTCAAAACTGACCAAAGATCAGCGCACCGATATCGTCATTATCGGGGCCGGTATTACTGGCGCTATGGCCGCTGAATCCCTAAGTGCGGCCGGTTTTAAGATCATTCTGCTTGACCGGCGCGGGCCGCTGAAAGGGGCAACCTCGGCCTCCACCGCCCTGTTGCAGTATGAGATCGACACGCCGCTGACCGTGCTGTTGGGCCAGATCGGGCGCGATAAGGCCATGCGGGCCTGGCGGCGGTCTAAGCTGGCGCTGGAGAGCCTTCATGCGCGGATATCGTCTCTGGGGTTGAAATGCGATGTAAAGCCAGTCTGTTCGCTGTTTCTGGCGGGCAATGTTCTGGACGCGGATGGTCTTAAAGAAGAGGCCAAAAACCGAAATGAAATCGGGCTTTATACCGATTACCTCACCCGCGACATGTTGAAAAACGATCACGATATCCGCCGAATCGCCGCCCTTAAGGCCTATGATAATCTGTCGGTCAATCCGGTCAAACTGGCCGGTGGGTTTCTGCTCAAGGCCATAGGCCAGGGCGCGCAGGTCTTTGCGCCGGTGACCGCCGAGAGGGTCGAGACCCACCGCGACGGCGCCGATGTAATCACCGCTGAGGGGCCGGTGATCCGTGCCCGCTACGTCATCTATGCTAGCGGCTATGAGATGCCGAAAGATATCCGCACCCGTCGCCATAGCCTCAATTCGACCTACGCCATCGCCACCCGCCCACAACCGGATAAGCTGTGGCCGCAGAAATGCCTGATCTGGGAAGCGTCTGATCCTTATCTCTATATGCGTTGCACGGCGGATGGCCGAGTTATCTGCGGCGGTGAGGACGAGGAATTTGAGGACGAGGACAAGCGTGACGGGATGCTTACCGAAAAGGTCGCGCGGCTGGAGGCCAAGCTTAAGGACATATTTCCACAGCTTGACACCAAGGCCGATTTTGCTTGGTGCGGCTCATTCGGGGCCTCAGCCACCGGCTTGCCGACCATAGGCGCGGTGCCGGGTAAGGCCAATGTGTTTGCCATTATGGCTTACGGCGGAAATGGTATTACGTTCAGCCGGTTAGGGGCGGAACTTCTGACCACGACGCTCACCGGCGGGCAGGACCCCGAGGCGGATTTATTTGAGTTTTGAATTCGGGGGCTTGCCCGTTTAGACTGTTGCTGAACGGAGTGCAGCATGAACCAGATCCCGGCGCAGGATAGCCGTGCCAGACGCCTGAAAGCTCTGACCAGCGGGACGCATGATCGGCTGGATAAGGCGATTATGGTTGGTGATCCGTTTGCCAACCGCGCGAACTATGCGAAATTTCTGAAGGTTCAGTATCTGTTTCACCGTGATATTGCCGCACTTTATCAGGTAGCCGAACTGGAGGGTTTACTGCCTGATCTGGTCGGGCGGCGCCGGTTTGAGGCGGTGGCGCAGGATTTGGCCGATCTTGGGGTGGCGGATATTCAGGGACTTGAGGCCGATCCCGCGCGATTTGTGGCCGGGGAGATCATTGATGTTCCGACGGCCTTGGGGTGGCTTTATGTCGCCGAAGGCTCCAGTCTTGGAGCGGCCTTTCTGCTTAAATTCGCCGCAAAACTGGGGCTGAATGCCAAATACGGTGCCCGTCATCTGGCGCCGGCGGATGAGGGACGGGGGTTGCACTGGCGCACCTTTACGGCCGCACTTGACAGCATCGACCTGACGGCGGAAGAAGACGCGCGCGTTGTGTCCGGCGCTGAAGCGGCTTTTGTGAGCGTGCACGCGCGGGTGCGGCAATTTTTTGACTGACTAATCGGCGCCGGTTTTACATCAAGCCAACTGACATAGATCCAGTTCGTTGAAATCGCCGTAGTCGAGGTTCTCCCCGCCCATCGCCCAGATAAAGGCGTAGTTGGATGTGCCGGCACCGCAATGGATCGACCACGGCGGACAGATCACGGCCTGCTCATTGGCGGCGATCAGGTGGCGGGTATTGTCGGGCTGTCCCATAAAGTGAAACACCCGGTCATTGGCGCCCATATCAAAGTAAAAATAGGCTTCTGAGCGGCGGTCATGCAGGTGCGGCGGCATGGTGTTCCAGACGCTGCCGGGTTTAAGCAGGGTCAAGCCCAGCAGAAGCTGCGCCGATCGGCAGACGCGCGGTACGATCAACTGATGGATGGTGCGCTCATTGGAGGTTTCAAGGCTGCCGCGTTCCAGCGGCTGACTGTCCTTAAGGGCAATGCGCACGGTCGGGTAGGGTTGATGCGACGGGGTGGACGCCAGATAAAAGCGCGCCGGTTTGTCCGGGCTGTCGCTTTCAAACGATACATCACCGCTACCACTGCCGATATATAGCGCATCGAGCGGGGCAAGCGAAAACGCCACGCCGTCGACGCGCACAACACCCGCGCCTGAACCGACATTGACCACACCCATTTCCCGCCGGTCCAGCAGCGAGGTGCCGGCCGCCGAGGGCGGTTCGGTCAACCTCGGTAATGCCACCGCCGTGCTGACGGGGGCTGCCCCGCCGATGACGAGGCGTTCCTGATGGACATAGTTGAGCCGGATATCATCGGTCGCAAACAGATCGGTGATCAAATATCGATCTCGTAGGGCCTTGGTGTCAGCCGTCGCCAGTTGGTCAGGATGGGTGGCGTAATAGGTCTTATGAAACACGTTACACTTAACCCTTCACAGGCGCGCGGGTCGGTTTGACCTCAACCGCATAGACATGGTTGTCACCGTGCATATTGGAGCAGAACACGATCCACTTATCGTCGGGCGTAAAGCGCAGATTGGGCTCCAGCCGGTAGTCGTGGGCCGACATATCGACCAGACGGGTGGAGGTGAACTTTTCAATGGTGATCAGGTCGTCATCATATGACGGCAGGTCGGCATCGACGATGGTGACGGCCTCCAGCAGTGATATCCATTTGCCATCGGGCGCGTGAGCCACCATGTCAAAATCACCGCCGTCGCTGGCAAAGGTCACCCCGTCATGGGCGACGTTGAAGTGCACGCCCCAGTCGTTTTGTTCGACCCGTTTCCAGACGCGCTTGCCGGTCGCCAGTTCAAGACCTGCGACCCAGAACACCTGACCGCGCGGCGTTTGCAGGTCAAACCACAGCCACTTGCCGTCCTGGCTGAAGAACTCATGGCCCCAGATTTCCATATTCATGGTGCGGGTGTGGACTGAGCGCAGGTTGGTGCCATCAGCATTGATCAGCTTGATGCGATCCACCCGGTGCCACGGCCCTTCCATGCAAAAGCGGATCAGATTCGGATCGGTCGGTGAAAACTGGGCGTGGCCGATCCATTCTTCGGTGCTGTAGATGACTTTGCGCGTGCCGGTCTTGATGTCGATGGTAAACAGCTCGGCGGGCACACGCGAGGCCCAGCGCTCCAGCATCCGCACACCCTTCGCCTTGGCGAAGTTGAGCGGCTTACCGTCGGGCCCAAGGGCGGCATATTCGGCCTGACCGAACTTTTCAAGGCTGTCCTTGTCCTTGGGCTGCAACGGTTTGGCACCGTATGCGACCGTGCCGAGCAGCACCGTGTCGTCAGCGTTCATGGCGCTGATCTGACCGGCAGGGATGCGGGCGACCTGACGCTTTTTCTTCGTGTCGATATTGATGGCAAAGATGGTCTTGGGCCGGTCGGCGGGCAGGGCCTCACCCGCATCGGTGACGGCGTAATAGATGTCGCGCGATTTACGGGCGGCGAACAAAAGGTCATTCCCTGCGCCGGTAACCAGCGGTGTCACTTTCCAGGTTTTGAGATCAACCGTCTGAATGCCGGTCGGCGATTTGATGACCATGATATCGCCCTGCGGCGTGTAGACATGGCGGTAGAAGTACATGCCCTGCGCACCGGCCTCTTCCGACACACGGATAATGCGGTGGCCGGTTTTGGGGTCTATCCAATCTTTCGGGATTGGGCCTGCAGGCTTTGCAGGAGTCGCGGGCGCGGTTTGCGCGCTGGCCTGCGTCATCGACATACCAATAGCCGAGGCTCCGGCCAGAAAGCCTTTGAGGGCGGTGCGGCGTGTTCCGGTGGTCATGGCGGTACTCCTTACTTAACGGGCGCGAATGAAAAGGTCTGGGACTTCACAAAGGCGTCCCATGCCTCACGCGATTTGAAATCAAGCCCGCCGTCCCAGGCCGAGCCCATGTAGTAGGTAAAGGGCTTGCCCGGTGTGACCTTCAGCAGGATCAGGTAGTTTTCAGCGTCCTCAGTGAAGCCTGTGACCATGGCCGGATCAGCGGCGATGGTAATGCCGATGCTGCCGTTGACGCTGGCCGGTTCCCAGAAGCTCAAAGTCCCGGATTTGGCATCCTTGGTGACGATGCCATTGCCCGCATCGCCTTTGCGTTTGATGATGCCAATGGCGACGATCAGCGGATCTTTGGTATCCGAAGAGATGGTCGAGGTCATGCGCGTGAAGTTCGACCCCAGCGGCAGTGAAAACGTCCGTGTCTCCCAGACTTTGCGCGTTACATCGACCGGCCACGGGCGGTAATCAACCTTGAATTTGGCTTCGTCCCCGCCGGTTTTCAGGATCTCATATGTGCTGAAATTACGCGATGTCCACAGCTTATTGTCATACCAGATGCCAAGCCCACCCGCCCCGCGGCCACGCCCGACATCGTAATAATCTAAGCCTTCGCCGCGATCGACGTGGTAGTTCGGGAACTTAAGCTGGCGGTCCATATAGGGGTAGCGCACGCGCTTCGCCCAGACATCAATGCCGGAGCCGGACGGGGCTTCGCGGGCTTCCAGAGCGGGGCCATAGATGCGGTGGGCGACCTTATCATTTTCCCAAAGCAGGTCATCAAACCGGTCGGGCGCAAAGCGGGCGACGGCGCGCGGGGTGTGATCAGCGGGCGGAGTCAGTTTTTCAACATTGGCCGGGCGTTTTAGCGTGGCCGGATCGTAGGCGAGGGCGCGGGTCGCGCGCATTTCGGCAGCGCGGCGCTTTTTCTCTTCGTCGCCAATGACCGTCACCGGCGCAATCGGCTGCGGCGTGGTGGCAAAGATCGTGGCTTCATCGTCGCGGGCCGGTTCGGCTTCGGGCAGGGCCTGCGTTGCCCCATTCAGATTCATGACCTCGATCCCGGCCAACAGATAAGCCCCTGTCGCATAGGGCCCGACATCCTCGGCTTTGGTGGGCACCGGGCGGTCGCCGGTCTTTTGCGCCGCGCCGATCAGACCGTTGGCCAGGACATGGCGGTTAAGCGCCGCCCAGCCTTTGAGTGCTGACGGTTGATAGGTCGCGCGGTCGAGCAGGCCGTGGTTGATCCCCCAGGCCAGGGCATAAACAAAGAACGCCGAGCCCGACGTTTCCGCTTCGGGGAAAGACTTCGGATCGTTGAGATCGGTCGCCCACAGGCCGTCGGGGCGTTGTAAGTCTTTGATGCGGGCCGCCATCTTGGTGAAGGTGGTGACGTAAAACTCGCGGCCCTCAAAATCCGCCGGCATGGACTCCAGCGTGCGCGCCAGCCCCCCCATGACCCAGCCATTGCCGCGTGACCAGTAGATCGGCTGGCCACCCGCGCCCTTATGATGTTCGTCCTTAAAGCGCTCATCCCGCAGGAACAGGCGGTCGTCTTCGACCCACAGGCGGGCTGCCGTGCGCCGCCATTCCTTATCCATCGCCTTGAGGTATTTCATATCACCGGTCAGCGCGGTCTGACGCGCCAGAACGGGCGGGGCCATATAGAGCGCGTCACACCACCACCAGATCAGGCTTTCCGTCTCCTGAGCGCGGTTCAGGTGCGGCACCATGTAATCCAGACGCTGCTGCAAGGGCATGATCACGCCTTGCTGGCCACGGCGGGCATAGATTTCCTGATAGAGATCACCAATCGCCACATCGTCGGCATTGAGCAGCAGGCGCTCGGCCCGCGCGCCGCGAAAGGCGTAGTTATAGTGTTCGGCAGTGGCGGTCAAAAACCGCAGAATGTCTGTATTGTCGGACTCGCGCGCCAGACGCGCTGCGCCGACATAGAAGGTGGCGGCCACCCAGTTGGACGAAATTTCCGACAGGTTTGAGCCGGTCGAAAGCTGGATGGGGCGGCGGCTCATGTCAGCGATTTGCGACGCAGCGACATAGTCCAGCGCGGACAAAACGGACTGACGCGACGGGACGCTGGCCGGCGAAAACTCAAGATCGGGTCGTGCGGGGGGGGTAAGCCAACGGGTCTCAATACCAGCCACCTGAGCAGGGGCGGACGTTTGCGCATAGGCGGGTATCGCGCCGATCATGGCCAGTGACAGGGCTGAGGACAGCATAATCGCGCGCATATTCATAAGGTAATCCTTTAAGCTATAAACAGATCGATTTTAACGCTGACCTTAAGGAAAAAAGGTCCGGCCCCAACGAATCAGGGCCGGACAGGGCCAGGAGAGTATCCGTTAAAATCAGAAGGTCGTGGTTACACCCACATAGTAACGGCGACCGGAGTACAGAGTATCGAAGACGTATGGGGTACCTCCGCCAATGTCACGCAGTTCGTCCGGCGCATAACGGGTGACGGTATCATCCAGCAGGTTCTTGCCTTCGATGAAGAACTCAAGGTTCTTATTGACCTTATAAGAGGCGCGGCCATCCAGAGACTTTGAGCCGTTCTTATAGACGGGGGTAACCGTCTTGAAGTAACTGGTGGCACCGCCGGCGGGTGGCAGGTCTATGCCGATAGCGTTTTGAACCGCTTCGGTAGGCACACGGTTTGTACCTTCGGAAGCGTCGATACGGTTATAGTAGAAGTCCCGTTCCTGATAGGCGATACGGGCGTTGATACGGCCGTCATCATACCAGAAGTTGATATTGTAGTAGTAGCTTGATTGATTGATCGGAGGCAAAGGCTTGCCGGTCAGCGGATCGACGGCCGTGTAGCTGGCGTTGTCTTCTGTGGTCGAGTAGTTGAATCCACCGCCTGTATATCTCAGGAAGCTGGGCAGGAACGTAAAGGCGGTACGGGCGGCGACTTCGAAGCCGGTTTGTTTCAGACCGCCATCGCCATCCCGATAGGTGGGGGCGATATAGGTGTTGCCTTCCAGTTCATATTCCGGAAGCACAACATCATCATCAGGCCGTCCGGTTTTGACGTCGATAGAGTAGGTTCCAACGCTTACCTGGGTATCGCGGTTCGGATACCATTCCAGCGACAGGTTTTGAGTGGTGGCTTCATAGCCTTTAAGCTCCGGGTTGCCGATACGGCCTGAGCATCTCTTTTCGCTGACAGGTTCGCTCTCAACGTCAGCATCGGCATCATTCCAGTAGCCGGGGAAGGCTACGCCCAGTTCTTCCAGGGTCGCCTGGTCGGCGGCGCTGATGAAGTTACAGGTGGATGCCGATGTGCCGGTAAGCTGGGTCATGCTGGGCCGGGCGCGTTGTTTTGCGCTCGCATAGCGGATAACCAGTTGATCTTCGATCGGCCAGATCGCCAGGTTGAAGCTCGGCAGGAAGTCTTCGGATTCGCGGGAAATTTCCGTTGTCCGGCGTGAGACCAGTGTGGTGACCGTCGGGTCGACACCCACAGCACCGGCACGGATCGCGGCAATGTCCACGGGATCAAGCGTGGTTGTCTGGAAGTTAACCGAAGGGGCCGCCTCAACCTTGATCTTCTGATAGCGGACGCCGAGGTTACCCATGACATCCATACCAAACAGGCGGGTTTCAAAGTCACCCATTAGGTAGGCTGACGTGGTCAGTTCTGTGGTCGAGTAGCTGGGGCGCGTATAGGTCTTGCCGTCCGAAGCGATACATTCATACAGGCAATCAAGATTGTGCGCGCTGAGATCAGCATACTTGCTCAGAGTGCCATAGAAATCATCGAAATCAAACGCTTTCCAGGAATCTATCAGGCTGCCGCGATCGGGCATACCGTTGAAATAGTTGGCGCCGGGCAAGGTGATCAGGCTGTTGTTGATCAACTCTTCATACTGAGCTCGCGTCAGCATATGTTCCTTTTCCAGTCGATCCTGACTGGTGCTGATCGTATTGATGGTGGTGGAACCGAACTGACAGTTGGCATTGGTGACGGTCGGGTCGCAGAACTTGACATAGTCAAGGCTTCTGGCGCGAGACAGGGTGACACCCGGCGCAATCAGGAAGCCACCTTCACGCCATGTCTGGTTCTCACGATTGGTATGAGAGCCACCGAACTTAATGGATTTCAGCGGCCCGAAATTATCGAAGCTACGCGTCACATCCATCTGATAGTTCCACTCTTTGTTCTTATCTGCCTGAGGTGTGTACTCAAGACGTGCCGTTGTGCCGGGGTTTTGGAAGACGCCGGGACGCACGCCGCCCAAGCCTGTTGAACGGTTGTCAGGGGCGGTTGGGTAGTATGACGCGGGGTTGTTCAGATCGAAGTTAGGCACCTCGAAGGTCCAAAGGCCATTTTCCGGGATCATATAGAAGCGCGCCTGAGGAATGGAGGCGATGATCTTAAAGGCATCGTCTTCGCGTTCACCCTTGGCAAAACCGTATTGGATACGGGCTTTCGCGACCCACTGATCGCGTTTGAAATCGGCACCGACCTGGGAATAGTGCTGCTCATTGGTGCGCTGAATGTCACGAACCTGGCTGTCGTAGTTCAAGGTAGTAACGCCGTTACCTCTGATCAGGTCGTACTGCGTGACGTAGTGGTTTTCATTGACCACGACGTTACGCATATTGGTGGACAATATGCCGGAGGCGTTGGTCGATCCGGTCGGGGCTATGATTTGCAGGTTATAGGCCTGAAAATCCTGCTTGCGAATATTCGGGTTATATGAGGCAAAAATGGTCAGGTCGTCGTTTACACGGTAGTCCGCACGCAACTGGAACGAGGTGCGGGTATCGCGGCGGTTTTCACGACGCATACGTGGCAGGGACGGCGTAAAGTCTTCCCATTGCGCATAGCAGTTCAGACGGCTGTTGATACCAGTGGTGGGCAGGGCCGCACAACCGGCCTTGGTCGTGACGGCTGCGGCTACCGGGTCATATGGTGTGGTAAAGGATTTTTCCGGCGAATTGTCGTGATCGCCAAAGGGTTGGTAGCCAACCTGCTTGTCCGACACGCTGTTGAAATCGGTTGAGGTGCGGGCATCGTCATAGGTGGCGTTGAACAAAACCCCCAGACGACCATCAAGGAACTTGCGCGTGAAAATAGTGTTGATGCGCGGCGACCAGTGACCATCCAGCGTATTCTTTTGATACTGAACATTTAACTTATACAGCGGCTTGGCGAAATCCAGACCGTTACGCTGCTCGATCTTGACCGTGCCGCCGACGCCGCCGGAACGCATGTCAGCGGTCTGACCCTTGATGACGTCCACGCTCTTGATCAGATCGGACGACATATCGCCCAGTCCGGTGACCGAACGACCGTTTTGCGAGTCGGTTGGCAACATGGACATGCCGTCAACTTCGATGCGGATAAGATCGGCGGCCTGACCGCGGATCGTAAAGCCGCCGGTATCGCCGGAATCGGTGACGTCGAGGGCCACACCGGCGATGCGGGCGATGGCTTCACCGACGTTCTTGTCCGGGAAGTTGCCGACGTCATCAGCGACGATCGAATCCTGAGTGGTGGCGGCGCGTTTTTTACGATTGATGGCCGATTGTTCAGCTCTACGGGCGCCGACGACGATAACTTCCTGCACATCGTCCGTGGTGGTGGCTTCCGGTGCCGTCGTCGCAGCGTCCTGTGCCTGGACGGTTCCCGCCAGCGCTATCGACATCGCCAGCGCCGAAGCGCCCAGCAAATATTTAAATTCCTTGTGTTTCATGGTTTCCTACCCCTTTTTTTGGTGATGGTTTTTTGGTGGTTCAATCGTCGCGCTACCGGTGTCATTTTATGTAGCGCGGTTATGGGCTAATGGCCTTTAGGTCAGACCGGTTATATTTTCGGTATTCTCCAGAATGATCTTCCCCCCGTTTTGGGCCACGATCCGGCTGCGGGCGACATGCACGTTGCGGGCGTGGCGAATGACGCCGAACTGAGCGGCTTCGATATCGATGTCCTCAAGGTGGATGTCCGAAAGCGGTGCGTCCGGATAGGCCTCAAGCTCGATGGCGGTTTTCAGCCCGCGCGCTCTGACGCGGCTGATGTGGATGTCGTGGACCTGCGGCAGGCCCTTATCCTTGGGCACCTGCGTGGTCAGGGTTGTCCAGTAGGACGGGTAATCGGTCAGGTCGTCCGGAATCTTGGCGTAGGAATAGGCCGGAAACCAGTTGAGGTTGATGCGAATGCCGGTTTCGGCCTCACTCACGTCGATGTCGCGGATATGGATGTCTGAGGCCCTGCCGCCGCGCGTGGCGGCCGATTTAAACAGTATGCCGTAACGCACTGGCCCGACGACCTTAAGGCCGTAAACCCGTACATTGCGGATGCCGCCGGAGGTTTCCGACCCAAACGTGATTCCGGCATAGGCGGTGCGCACGGTTGAGTTGCGGATGACGACATTCTCGGTCGGGCGGTTGACCCTCAAGCCATCGGCGTCGCGTCCGGCCTTAAGGCACAGGGCGTCGTCATTGGCGTCGATATCGGCATTTTCGACCAAGACCGTATGGGAGGAATCGATGTCGACGCCGTCGGTCGACGGGCCCTTGCCATCAACGTTGTTGCGTACCGTAATGCCAGAGACTTTGACATTGTTGGAATAGACGACCTGCACCGTCCAGAAACCGGAGCGGGTCAGCATCAGGCCGCCGCCCAGTTCGACGCGACTGGAATTATAGATCTGGATCAGGCGCGGGCGCTTGGCGTCATAATCGGCCGCCCAGCGCAGGCCACGGGCTTCGTAATCATAGCGGATCGAATTGAAGCGCTCCCAGAACACCTTGCCATTGCCGTCGATCGTGCCTTCACCATAGATTTTGACATCGCTTTGGCCGTAGACATTGAGCAGGGCCGACGGCCACGACAGCTCAATCCCCGCGATGCGCGTCGGCATATCCGGATAGCCCGCGATATCCTGCTCACCCATCAGGGTCACGCCCTTATCAAGACGAAGCGCCATGCCGGATTTCAGGAACAAAGATCCGGTCAGATAGGTGCCGGGTTTGAGCACCAGAGTGCCATGAACCGCGGCTGTGGCGTCAATGGCCCGTTGCAGGGCGGCGGTATCATTGGTGATGCCGTCACCTTTAGCACCGTAGGCTGATGCGTGGATAACCGCGTCGGTCAGGTCCTTCGGAGCGTCAATGGCGATGTCGTCGGCATCGGCGGCAAGTGCTGGCACGCCCAAGCCAAAGCCCGTCGCCGCCACCGTAGCGCAGGTCATTTTCAGGAAAAGGCGTCGCACGAAAGGGGCCATTACGGGTTCGCAGCCTTCCATGCCAGATAGGCGTCAATGGCCTTTTGCGGGCTGTTGCCGTACCAGGAATAGCCGTTGCGGCGGCCCTTGGAGATTTCATTGACATCGTTATGGATGAACTTACTCCAGTCGCCGAAGATCGGCTTACCCGTCCTGATGTCGTAATTGCGCGACCAGATCGGCCCAGCACCGGGCTTGGCGATCAGCTTACGGCCTTCTTCGGGACTGACCGAGGTAAAGGCCACGTCGTAAACCGCATGATCTTTGAGCCATTGAACGCCGGTATGGACCGCCGCTTTGAGTTGGGGTGAGGGGTTGGATTGGCGCATCAGGAACAGCAGAACATCGCTGCTTTCGGCGCTGGCCAGCGAGCGTGGCTCATAGTTGCGGGCCGAGATGGGCTTTAAAGTCAGAGCATCGACCTGCTGCGGCCAGACGGTCTTTTTGCCGTTCACAACCACCTGCGAGTCCAGAATGATCTTGACGGCGCGCGCGCTGGCGGCTCCAGCCTTCTGGCGCAGTTCCGCAGGCACAAAAGCGAAATCGGCATGGCCTTCGGCGACGTCTTCTAAAATATCAGCGGCCTTGGCCACCGCATTGTCATTAAAGGTGATGCCGTCATGGAAGCCTCCCTCCAGCGGATAGTTCTGCGGCCAGCCGCCATTGGGGTACTGGGCCATCAGCAGGTAGGTCACGCCCTTAATGATGCTGGCGCGGTAGGCGTCACCCTCGGCACCCGGTAACTGCGCCTGAACCTTGCCCAAAAAGCGCATTTCGGTGGTGGTGGCGTCGTTATCGAGCGTGCCGACAAAGGTCCAGAACTGGTCGCGCGGTTCATCAAAGCTGCCGGTGCCGACCGTCATGGTCTCGGCATTATTACTATAGCGCTGGCCTTTGAGACGCGGCGGTTTGGTGCGATCCTGATTCTTGCTCCAGCCGCCGGACGGGGTTTGAAAGCTGACGATCGTATCGGCTATCGCGCGCGCCTCAGCCGTGGCATACCACGCTGCGTCCTTATTCAGCACCATCTTGCCGCTGCCCGCGGTAGGTGGGGGCGGGGCGGCCTCGCCGGGTTGAAGCTCTGCGGCCAAGGTGGCGCGGTCAAAGGTCATCTGCTGCTCGGACCTCAGAATATAGGCGCTCCACGCCGCGCGATCCGCCTCAGCCACCTCACTCAGGCGTGTCACACTGACCTCAGTCGCCGGGGTATTGACCCCGATGACCGCCGCCGTGGCGTGCGCTGCAAACACCATTCCGATTACCGGGATTGCGCCCGACCATCTACCCAGTTTCATTTCCGTCCCTATTATCGGATTATTATTTCAAAAACGATACGTTAGGTCTGAGCGGCTGTAAACGAAAATGCTCGATTTCGACGGATTTTTTGCAAATGTTTTTATTAGTGAATGGTAACTCGTTTCATGCCAATTTATTTGAAATAAAAAGGCCTTAATTCGAGTATTTGTATGATTAAATATGCTTCTTAGTGACGTCGCAGAGTCTGTACTGACTTTGCCTTAAGGTGCCGCTTAACGGGACGCTGCGCGGTTTTCTGAGGCGTCAGAGGTGCCGTCTTAGCCGCACAGACGCAAATATCGTTCCGATAATTGAAACTTCATATTGATAATGAAGCGCATTAAGGTCAGTGTTCCAGACTGACGCCCATCAGGCCGATGACCACCTCATTGGCGACGGCGCGCACACTCAAGCTTTTGAGGGTTTTCGACGGATCGAGATCGAGCGCCAGCACATTGGCCGCGCCACCGTCGATTTTTTCACGGTCCTTCCGGCCTTTTGACTCCGGCCCTGGCACCCAGACCTTACCGGTTTTCAGATCGACCCGGACGGGGGCTTCACCGCACAGGCGGAACTGATAGTCGTCGATGAAGTAGTCGCGCTCGATCGGCCACCAATTGTCGGGGTTGCGCAGTTCCAGATTTGCGGTGGTCCCGTCGGTATAGGTGACGATGACCTCACCATTGGTGATGCGGCTTTGCATGTGGTTGGTCGATCCGGCCATCAGCAGATAGGCGCGTTTCGCCTTGCCGGACAGCTTGACGCTGATCTCATCGGGGTAGTTGTCCCACAGGGAGGCAAAGGCGATGTTGTTGGTATCGCCTGCCGGGGTTTTGAAGTTTAACCCTTTGATCGGCGTGATCTGCCCGCCGGAGGCGCGTAAGGCCTTATCATCAATAGTGGCGGTGGCATTGACGTGACCGGCCCAGGCTCCAATGCCTTGGGCGGGCATGGCAAGCGACACGAAAGGCGAGCGTGGTGAGCGGTACTTACCCGGTGCGAAGATCGCCGTAACCTTATCGTTAAAGGCCGCGCTGATATCGATCGGCTCAACCGCAGCCGTGCCGCTGGCCCAGACCGGTGCATTGACCGGACAGGTGGCGGGTAGAGTGGGCGTAGCATCGAGCGCGTACCATTCAAACGCGCCCTGACGCTTCTGGCTGAACGGCGCGGTGGCAGCCACGGTCGTGGTTTTCGCGGCATCAATCGCCTGACCGGCCCAGACGATGCGAATTTCGGCGGCGGCTGACAATGGCGCTTCGATGCGCAGTTTCGGTGCGCCGACGCTTTTGAGGGCCGTCCACTTTACCGGCTGACCGTTGACGGTGACGGCTTCCACACCATCCTGACGGGCAGGGATATCTAGGACTGTGCGTTCAAAGGTTTTGCCGGTCTGGCTGACCTGCCACGTCTCAATCTGTCCTTCGCGCTTAAACCCGAACGTCAGGTTCGGGTGGGTCAGGCGGGCATGATCCCATTCGGCCGGAAAGCCGGGGGTGAGCGTCAATGTGTGGCTTAAGGCATCGGGCTTGACGCCAAACAGGCCTTCAACCACGGTGCGCGACATCACACCGGCGCCATCGGCAAAGTCGCGCTGGCTTTCACGGCGGTAGACATCGAGGTAGTTCAGGCTGCCGACATTGCCGGGGGCGATGCCCATAAAGAAGCTGGCCAAAATGCCGCCGCGGGTGATTTCATAGGCCGTATCGGATCGTCCCGCCTGCCACAGCCCCAGCGCGGTATGTAGGTTTTCACCCATGACGACATTGTTGATCGACCAGCTATAGGGCATCCAGTCGGTGCTGGGCAGCATCCGGTAGGGGCGGTCGTTCGGGACATTTTCGCCGGTCACCGGCAGGGGCTTGAAGCTGCGTTCAATATCGGCGGCCATGCGGGCCGCCTCAAAGGCATCAGGCACGCCGGAGTCCATGGTGTGATAAAAGCTCCATACGCCATAGCTGGGGTGGAGCATTTGTCCACCCAGATAGTCTTTATATTCGCCAAACGCGCCGCGATCTTCCATCCACAGGTGGGTTTTCATGGCCTTGGCGATTAGGGCGGCCTCGGCCTCATAAGGGGCGGGGTCTTTACCGATCAGGCGGGCGAGGCGGGCGACCATGCGGTTATGATAGAGGTTATAGGCGGTCGTGTAGGCGACCCCGCCGCCGCTATATTGCACATCATCCGACGCCCAGATGGCGGCATAGGCTTCATAGAGCGGCAGCTTATCGGGGCCGAACTCACGGCGGAATAGGCGCTGCTCCCACGCCAGATGGCGCTCTAACGCAGGCCAGACTTCGCGGGCATAGTCCAGATCGCCGGTCCACAGGATATGGCGGAACATGGCGTCGAAAAAGCCGATGTTCATATCATAGTGGGTGTTGGACAGGTCGCCATTGGTATGCAGCCCAACCGGATTGCGGGCCAGATTGGTGGCCTCTTCGGCGGGAGCCACATGATCGGGGATGAGCTTGATGTTCTGCTTGCGCGTCCACAGGTTCAGGTTTTCCCGCGCCCGGTCGTGCCAGCCCAGGGCATCGAGCGCATAAGGGCCGCGCCAGCCCAGCAGTCGCGCCCGCCAGGCGATTGCGCCGTGGGTAATGCCGCCGCCAGCGTCATTGACATCCCACAGGGCATCGGCGGCGACATTGAGCGCGCCCATAGCGGCATCAAGATGCGGATCGGGGGTTTCGGTACGCACGCGATTACGCAAGGTCTCAAAATGGCGGCGGGTCAGATCGAACTGGGCGGCGAGGTCTTTGGCCGCGTAGGGGGCAATGGTGGTGACGGTGTTGGGGCCGGTGCCGGTATTGCCGGCGGTGACATCGCGGTAATCGCCCAGTTCAGGCGCGGCCCCTTTGCGGGTGACCTGCACCGTCAAGAACACCGGTTTGTCGGTCAGTTTGAGGTGACCGATCACGACCTTTGTGGGGGCCTCGGCGGAGGATGCTAATAAAGCCGCCGGATCAGCCCACATTTGCGCATCGGCCAGCCTGATCGTGACGGGGGCGGAGACCGTGCCGGTTAACCCTGAGTTTTTGCCATCGGCGGTAAAGCCCTGCTTCATCAATCCGTAGCGGGTATCGGCGGCGACCTCCGGCTTGAACTGGAAATACTCGCTGATCGGCACATTTTCAGTCCCGATATCGCCGTCGCGTTTGCCGCGTACACCGTTACCGCCGCCAAACGCGAACACCAGTTCCGCCCCCTTGGGCAGGGTGTGACCGGTCGCGCGCACCGATAGGCCTTCAACCGAATGATAGGCGATGACCTCAAGCTCGATCCGGCCATTTGGCCCTAGCAGCGGGTCACGGATAGTATAAAGCATCTCACCGGGGCGGTAGCGGGTCTCGATCTCTGCCGCATCACTGAACCACTTCACCCCCGCCGATGTGCGTACGCCTAAGCGGACATTGCCGCCACGGCCGGGCAGATAAAGCGAAAACTCCGGCTTATCACCCGCATCAACCCGAAAGGCCGTGTGGCCGCCGTAAAGGGCGCGGTTGAAATATTCCGCGCCATTGCGAATAATGAAATCGCCGCCCTCTGGCCGGTAGCGCATCGGCGTTGCCAGTTGTCCCTCAAGGTTCGGCGTCAGGCCGCGCGTGGCCGACGGCACGGCCGACTGAGCCAAAACCTGCGGGCTGTAGCTTAAGGCCGGTGTGGCCAGCAGCAGGCACCACAGGGCGGCAGTCGATCGCAGGTTACGGGGCATTTTGGCATTTCCTCTGGAGTTTTTTTATACTTGATGCGGTTAAAGCGAAGGTCGGATACCTTCGACCTTGACCTTCCAGTCCTTGGGGAAGCCGGGGGCGTGGCCGGTCTGGTCGTCCCAGCCACCGGCCATCAGGGCAATCGCCAGCAACAACCCACCATTTGACGGGAAATAGGTTTCCGCCGCCCGCTGATAGCCATGCCCGTCAAGGCCCGCGTCGGCCTGCACACCCGCACCCGTCGCGGTCGGCACGAACGCGGCGGCATGGGCATCCAGATGGACGCGCGGGGTCATGCCGCTTGTGCCAAATTTATTGTTTTTGGCGTCGAAAAACAGCCAGTCGATGGCCTCATCCGGCGCGCCCAACCGTGTGGCGGTCATGGCCATCATCGGATAGTCCCAGCCCCAGGTCTGACGCAGATCCCAGTCACGCTTCATCCGGTCGAGTGTATTACGCATCACCGGTTTATCGACATCGCGTCCGGGCAGCCAGCCGAGCGGCATCAGGAACGACATGTGGTCGCGGTTCTGGCAGGTCTCGGCAATCGCATTGCTTTTGCAGGTATCTGCCGCCTTATCCCAGAAACCGGGTTCTGAGCCGACCGGCAGGTAAAGCCCGTCCTTTTGCGGCAGGTCCGGCCATTTGGCCAGAACCGCGTCCCAGTCGGCGCGGCGCGGCTGACCCGTTCGTTCGCGCCAGCTTTGGGCGGTCTCGATCCCCCAGCGGAAATAGGCCAGTTCAAACATCGGATTAAAAGTGGTCAGCGGCGGGAAGTTTTCCTGTACCGGAATAACCGGCGGGCCGAGGCGATAGCGACCGGATGCGGTATCCAGTACCATGATCGAGGCCAGCAGATCGGCGCTGTCCTCGACCAGTTGGCCATAGGTTTTCAGGACTCGTTGATCGCCGCCAGCACGATAAAGCAATTCCGACATATAGATCGGGTGCGGCTGCTGCCACAGGATGAAGGGAGAGACTTTTGAGGGGCTGTCGGCACCATCAGGGCCGATCATCTTGGGCCACCACGCGCCCTTGACACCCTGTTCGTCGGCGCGGACGCGGGCCTTGGGCAGGAAGGTGGTATACCAGCCGAGGCTTTTCTCCAGCAACTGCGGTCGACCCCACAGGGCAAAATGTGCCGAATGCCACGGATGCATCTCAAGGTGCGACTTGCCGTTCCAGCTATTGGAAAACAGCCCTTCTTCCTGCGGCGGGAAGGCCCCTGCAGCATTCACGGCCATCAGATATTGCGACAGGATAATCCGGCGTTCCAGTTCGGTCGCGCGCGGATCGGGGCTGCCCGCCAGCTCGACCATGCCGCCGTTTGACCAATAGTCGCGCCAGTGACGCTCCGCCGCCGTTTTCGCGTCCGCTGGGCTGGGCAGGTCGAGGGCAGGGGTATTGGCAAACGCCGCCGTGACCGTCAGGGTTTTGGCTTTTGAGGTGGCGCGATAGGTGTGGGCTTCAGCTTTTTCGACGGACGCACCGGGGGCATGGATGCGGCTGTAATAGACCGTGTCATCAATCTGGCGTTTCAGGCGGATATCGCCAGCCTTGCGCGAAACTTCAGTCGTGCTGTGGCCATCAGGGTTTGTCCAGTCTGACGGATCGGGATTGAGGGATTTTGATACGCCGGGAAAGCGCACGGTCACACCCAATCGGTCCTGCGCCACCAGAGCGGAGGTCACCTCGGCCATGATCGCATCCTGATCGGCCAAGACGCGGGTCACAACTGTGACGGCCTCGCCATCGTATATAAACCGGCTGGTCAGGGTGCCGGTCCACATATCCAGCGTCTGATGCGTGTCTTTTATATCCGCGAATTTTGCAGGCGTGCCGTCCCTGGCGCGCAGGTCGAGCGACACCCGCCCCAGAGAAAAGCGGTGCGGGTTTTCGCGGATGTAGGCTATGGCCGGATTGGTCGCCGCGTCGGCCCAGTCCTTAATATAGCCATAGCGGCGGGTGTGGCCGTTCACCTCGATCGGGACTTGAGTGTCAGCGACGGTGTAGCCGTTTGGATTGGGAAAGCTATGCCAGGCCCATTGGGCTTCGGTCAGCAGGGGCGCGATTTTACTATAGGGTTCGGTGAAGGTCTGAAGGCCGGTGATGTCGGCGGTAAAGCCGATATTGCCGTTGCCCAGCATCAGGGGGGCATGAGGATCGATTGTCGTCAAAACCGGATTATGGCGCCGGACCAGACGTTCGCGATCTATCCGGCCTGCGCGGGCAGCGTGGGCGGGCGGGCTGAGCAGAGAGGCGCTTGCCGCGGCGGCAGCGGTCATCATCAGGTGTCGGCGCGAAAGATTCGGCACGGTTGGGTCCTTTTTGTTGCCTCGCGGAGACCAATTACCTTACGGGCTGGTCTCACATTTTTATATTTTGTATCATTATGTGGATATCCGTTCCGGTATGCCGGACGGAGGTTTCTAAAATTAGTAAGGTAAGGCAAAAGCCGCATCAAGGCTAAAAACGATCAGATGTGGCTCGAAACTGATCGGAATGGATCAAATTTAGCGTTATCGGCTGTGAATTTTTGCCTGAAAATGATCGCGTGGTGAGTTTTTAAATATAAAATGCCTATCATATACGGCAATGGCTTGTCCAAATGCCGCATAAAGATGAAACGCCTGTTTCGGAAATTGACGTCTAAAACCGGCCCATGCTGGTCTGGAGGTTCTGGTGTTGGGACAGCGGTGTGTTACCGGGGTCAAGCGGCGACATATGCCAGCCATCACCCACCGGCTCAAACCTCACCGGCGAGGCATTGGGGCTGGTGTGCATTTCACCCAGATAAAGTTTGCTGACGACGCGGAACGGGATGCCGTGAAAGACAAACAGGCTGATTTCGTTGTTTTTTCTGTGATCAATCAGAGACGATGATACACGCGTGAATACGTCGCTCAACGGTTCGGCATCGAGCGGGTAGTGGCGGCCATCCAAATCAGCTTCGGGGTTCATGATTTCGCCCATGTCTCGGCGCAGGATTTCGACTTCGGGCAGGGTTAGTCCCTCAAAGGCGCCGAAATTGCGCTCAATCAGGCGCGGGTCGGTCTCGACCTCAAGACCTACGGCATGGGCGACGGTCTCCGCCGTCTCCCGCGCCCGCGACAGGGGCGAGGTCACGATCTTGGTCAGGCCCTGTCCGGTCAGTAACTGCGCCGCGACCCGCGCCTGCTCACGGCCAATCTCATTGAGCGCAATGTCGGTTGAACCTTGCAGCCTGAGCGCGGCATTCCAGTCGGTCTGGCCGTGGCGGAGGACGTAAAACATGGCGTAGGCTCAACATTTATTGCGGATTCGTTGTCTGATAGGATGATTTGCTTATAAAGCCTACCCTGCAGACAAATTTTCGCAATATGGCTGTCTAGTGTACCGGCCGATTGTTATCTGAGCGAGATCCCAACCAAGCGCACCGGTATCACATTGTTTTGGATATATAGCTTGAAATCCGGTGATATCGCCAGGTTACCGCTCATGGGGTACGACCAGACACTTTGCCGTGTCACTAAATCGATAGCATACACCGCTTTATCAGTACTTATGAATGCCAGATTATCTGCCAAGACAACATTGCCCACGAAGGAGGTGTCTGCAATTGGCGGAACCCATGTCCAAGCCACGCTTCCATCGCTTTCGTTAATGACTTCAAAGCGTGGCGGCGTATTTTTCGCCGTGTAAATCAAGCCCTTGGCATAGGCAGGTGCAATCGAATATCCCTGCGTTGTCGCCATAGTACGGATTTGTTGGCTATGTCAAACCTTATCAAGGGCCTGGACGCATAGTATCCCCCTTGGCCACTGAGGGCAATGACCGTATTATTAGCTGCGATTATAGGGCTGCCGTAATAATCGTATCCATTCCAGGTGCCCAAGGGATCGGTAATGGCAGCATTCACCGCCCCGGTCGCGCGATTAAAAACCATAAGGCCAGAGCCTGATGTATAATAGACATATGCGTCGTCTACGGCTGGGGATTGACCGCCCCAGGCGTTTCCTATCGTAGACATGGTTCGCCAGTTAATGTCGCCGTTTAGGTCTGAGTGACTACTCACTTCTCCGCCATAATAACCAGATGCGACGTAAAAGTTATCTTTAAACGGCACTGCAGCACCTGGCATGGTCCACTGCGCATAAAATATCGACTTATAAAGGTATGTGCCTTTAACGGCATCAAAGACATAAACGGCATTGTCCTGCGAACTGCCGATGGCAGGAACATAGATTTTACCATTATGCGACGATGGTGTCCCGATACTGGCAATGTTTGGAATACTGGTGTTCCAGTTTGTAGTGCCAGTTACTTCGTTAACGGCAAAAACAGTTCCGGGATATGAGAAGGAGCTGCCACGGGTGATGACCACGTTGCCGCCGTATGTGGTTACGGCACTTATTCCACTCCCTGTGCTTTCAGGATGGTTCCATTCCCATGCCTTGGCAAACTTGGTTGGATCAAGCGTGACATGCACATAGCCGGTGTGAGAGGTGTTTCTCTGGTGAGTCTGCCAATCCTGTAACTTTACGTTTATGTAGTAATTATAAGTGGTCGCTGACCCTGCGTGGACATTGGTGCAGGCCACTTCGCGGCATAGCCGGAACGTGATATTGCCTTTGTAGTCGCCACCACCAAGGTCCGGCAAGGTTTGGGCCGTGATTGTGTAGGTGCTGCTGGTGGCACCGGCGGCAGCCGTTACCGAAGCGAAAACGGTTTTATCATACTGCACATCAGCTATGGCGCCTGCGGGAATAGTCCCGCTTAATGTCGCCGTAGTCGTCAAGATTGTCTGCGTATTACCTTCGGTAGCAGACGCGCTGCCGCTGGAGGCTGACAAAGATATCTGCAAGGGAGGAGGGGGCGGTGCGCTGCTTCCACCGCCTCCACCACCGCCGCACGCCGACAACATGAGCGCGGAGCTCATGGCAAAAAAGGTCTTATTCATGGTAAGTCGCCCCCGTAGTATTCGGTATTATATTAAGTTTTTTAAATCCGGGGTGTCAAGGGGGCTGCGCACAACTTTAGGAAGGCGCGGGCGTATCCGGCAGGTCTTGGTACTCTAATCAAAGCTTTGATTTGATACGGGCAGCGAGGTCTTTGAGTTCGGCGAGATCGGCCATCTGACCGGACGCATGGGCGCGTGGGGCGGTGTCATCCCAGGCCGGGATAATATGGAAATGAATGTGAAATACCGTCTGTCCGGCGGCTTGCCCATTGAACTGAGCGATACGGATACCGTCGGGCTCAAGTGCTGATCTGACCGCGCGGCCGATTTTTTGGGTATGGGCGATCAGGTATTGCAGGTCTTCGCAGCGAATATCAAACAGGTTGCGCGCCGACACCTTGGGGATCACCAGCGTATGGCCCTTGGCCTGCGGGAAAGCGTCCATAAAGCTCAAAATCCGGGCATCCTCATAGACCTTGGCGCACGGAATATCGCCGCTTAAGATCTTGGCGAAGATGTTCTTTGGGTCGTAGTCACCGTAAAGGCTCATGAAATCGGCTCGTCCATCAGGGAATGAGGTTATATAATCTCTCTAAAGGACTATGCCTTGCCCGCCAAGACAGGTAATGAGAGCGAATGTTGAATTGGGTGCTTATTGCCGCGGGTGGCGCGATTGGCTCGGTCGGGCGGTACGGATTGTGGCGCGTGAGTGCGCTTTATCTGCCGATGGGCGGCTGGCCCTATGCGACCTTTGCCGCCAATGTGTTGGGTGGGTTGCTGATGGGTGTGCTCATGGCCTTTGTCATGCGCGCACAGGCCCCGATGGAGGTCGAGCGTCTGCGGCTGTTTGTTGGCGTTGGGATTTTAGGTGGGTTCACCACCTTTTCGACCTTTTCGCTGGAGGTCGTGCAGATGCTGGAGCGGCGCGACTATGTCCTGGCCGGCAGCTATGCGTTATTATCTGTTTTACTGGCGGTGGGGGCCGTCATTGTCGGTCTTTATCTGACCCGAAAGTTTGTGTTTTAAGATGTCGAACGAAGTCAAAACCCTTTATGTCACTGACGGCGAAGACGGCGTGCGCGTCGATAAGTTCTTCAAGCGCCGCTGGCCGCACATCAACCACATCCAGCTCAATAAGCTGCTGCGGTCGGGTCAGGTGCGCGTCGATGGTGGCCGGGTCAAGGCCGACACCCGCCTGAGCACCGGATCGACCGTGCGCGTGCCGCCGCTGCCCGCCGCCCCATCTGAGGATCAGCAAAAGCGCGAACGGGCGACGCTCAGCCCCCATGAGATCAAATACGCCAAGTCCTTAGTGCTGTATGAGGACGAGGACGTTATCGCCATCAATAAGCCCGCGGGGCTGGCGGTTCAGGGCGGCACCAAGACCAAGAACCACGTTGATCGCCTGTTGTCGGCGTGGGGTGAGGGGCTGGAGCGCCCACGTCTGGTCCACCGCCTTGACCGCGATACGTCCGGCGTCCTGCTGCTGGGTAAGACCCCCAATGCCGCCGCCCGTCTGGCCGGAGCGTTTGCCCGTCGTAAAGCCCATAAGACCTATTGGGCGCTGGTCGCCGGTAACCCTAAGCCCGAAGAAGGCTATATCGACACGCCTTTGATCAAAAAGGGCTTTAACGACCGCGAAATCGTCATGCCTGCTGATATCAAAGAGCAGGGCGCCGAGGCGGCTGAGACCGAATATGTCACCATTTCCCGCGCTGGTCCGCGCGTGTCATGGATGGCCCTGCGCCCTCATACCGGCCGCACCCATCAGCTTCGCGCCCACATGAAGGCGATCGGTCATTCGATCCTGGGCGATCCGAAATATGCCGATGAAAAATCAGGCGAACTGAGCGTCGGCTTAGGTCTGCAACTGCATCACCGCCGGATTGAACTGCCGCACCCGACTCACGGGACGCTGATCGTCGAGGCGCCACTTGATCCGGTGATTGAGGCGGGCTTTGCGCGCTTTGGGTTTACGCCCGATGAAGCCGAGACCGACCCGTTCGCCAAATCGGGCAAGAAGCGGTCACGGTAAATGGTTTAGGCGAAGTATTACCGCTGTAATTTGTATGATCATTATTGTGCAATTTTTGCGTTATTTGTAGTTTCAATTTGTCAAATTTGATCTAAATTGATTGTTTAAATACATAATAGATAAAAGTAAGCCCCGATGAGTTTGAAGCTGGCGGTTTTTGATGTGGACGGCACCCTGGTGGACAGCCGCGGCCCGATTTTACAGGCCCTGATCGAAGGTGCCAGCGCCGTGGGGCTTGCTGCGCCATCCTATGAAGAGGCACGCCACATTGTCGGTCTGTCGTTGGTTGAGGCTCTGCAACACCTGCGACCAGAGGCTGATGCGGCCCTGATCGATGCCTATGCTCATGAGTACAAACAAGCGTTTTTACGCTTTCATGCCGATCCGGATTTCCGTGAAATTCTTTATCCCGGTGCCGAGGCGACCTTACTGCGCCTTAAGGCCGAAGGCTGGTTGATTGGTATGGCGACCGGCAAATCGCGCCGCGGGGTAAACCGCGTGCTGGATGTGTTTGGCTGGCGCGACCTGTTCGATGCCACCTATTGCGGTGATGATGGCCCGTCAAAGCCACACCCGTTTATGGTGACGGAAAACATGCGTGTATTGGGGGTTGATGCTGCCCAAACCCTGATGATCGGCGATGCGTCGTTTGATATGCGTATGGCTCGTGAGGCCCGCGCCTATGCCATTGGGGTGTCGTGGGGTTTCCATACGGTTGAGGAACTGGATGCCGCCGGTGCCCATCAGATCGTGCATGATTTCAATGAGCTGGACGTGGCACTCAACGCTTTTGAGGCCCGCGCGGTTGCGTAAAGCGCTCAGGCGCTCTATTTGACAGCTATGAACGAGCCCAAAGATAAACCCGCCAAAGACGCTGATAAGATCGGCTTTCGCCCTAAGCGCTTCTGGAAAGAGGCCGCGTTTGCGCACACGCCCGAAGGTTTTGCGGTGACACTGGATGGCCGCTCCGCCAAAACGCCCGCAGGCAAAACTCTGGCCCTGCCCAATTTCGCGCTGGCCGCCAAGGTCGCTGCAGAATGGAACGCGGTCGGTGAGGTTGTTGAATTTAACGACATGCCGCTGACGCGCCTCGCTTACGCCGCTATCGACCGTATGGGCGATACGCTGGAGGAAATGCTGAGGGAAATCAATCGCTACGCCGAAACCGACCTGTTGTGCTATCCGGCGGACTATCCAGAGGAGCTGACAGCGCGCGAATCCGCAGGCTGGGCCCCTGTGCTGAACTGGGCTGAAAAGGAACTGGGCCTGCGGTTTGTACAGAACCTGTCGATTGTCCATAAGCCGCAACCGGAAGCGACCGTGGCGGCGCTAAAGGATCTGGTGGCGCAGGCCAGTACCTATGAACGGGCCGGGATCATGGCGGCAACGCCACTGTTTGGGTCGGTCATTTTGGCGCTGGCTTTGTTCAAGGGGCGCGTGACGGGCGATGAGGCGCACGCCTTGTCGCGCATCGGTGAGGCGTTTCAGGCCGAGACTTGGGGGGATGATGCCGAAGCGCGCGCCCGCGCAGAGGCCCACCGGGCGCAGGCGCAAAGCCTTGAGGACTGGTTTAAGGCGTTAAAAGTTTAGGCCCAATGTTAGGCCCGATAATCGTGATCGTGGCGGGCCACACGGCGGCGCACATCGATCTGACCGATCATAGTCAGAAGCACGATATGGAAATCGGCAATCAGCGCCCACAGCGGATAGATAAGCTTTGAGCCGTCATGCTTTTCGACGACGGTGTGGGCGATCCAGGCCAGAGCGTAACTGACAATCAATCCCGCCAGAAACAGCAGGGGATTGCCGTCCCAGATCGCTACCAGAAGCGTCGCCACACTGATAGCTATGGCCGCATAGTGCATAAGCCGCGACAAGGGCTGGCGCGGATGACTTAAGTAATGGTCGAAAAAGTGGATATATCTTTTGAACTGGGGCTCGGCTTCAGCCTGCGGTTGCGGGGTTTCCATCTGTCCTTAGTCCTTATTTGAAATGCGGATACTTTTATCGGATCAGTATTGGTCCACGATTATGGAAGTTCACAGGCGCATTGGCATAAGACGTCGCGATAGCCATATCTGGCGTGGACTTAAACAGAATAATACCACGCTATGTATTCAGACGGCAGAGGATTGGCGGTTAACAGTCATCACACCTTTGTGTGCGGTGTTTTGTGACCGTCAATTATCTTGTTTGTTAATATTCGTTTGTAGCTGCCCGACGGCTTGGTCAGCCGCGCTCAAGAGCTTGCCTAAGTGTTGAATGTCAGCATGTGAGGGTGAAAACTCAACGCTACGCAGGTAATCGATCAAATTTGAGCGTGCTGCGGAGGGTTGCTCGACAATTTTAATGCCTTTGCGACGGTCATACATATGCCCGTGATCAGCAAAATTTGCGCGGGCGGCGCTCAAAGAGTATCGTCTGTTAGGTTCGCGACGAACATCATTGGCATCGTGATCATCCTGACCGTCATCTTCCCACCAGCAGATCACGCATATTTCGCCGCGTGGTCCACGAGCATTTAATGTCGGAAATTTACAGCACGGGCAAAGGGTTGGACGAGGATAGGTCATATCTTGTACTCATAATCTTTCACCCGGTAATTGGCTAGCCTGTTTGATCCAGTTGGTAAACTGGGCCTCATCGAACGGGCGGTCCTGATAGATGTCGAGATAGCGAACCTCGGCCTGTTTCGATTTACTGGGCGGCACCGGGGCGAGTGAGGTGCCGCGAAAGAAGGTTACCTTGACGTACTTGGTGAAACAATGGAACGCCACGAACCAGTGGTCATCGCGGACGCCGTAAAACGGTGTGTTCCATTTGACGGCCTTATGCACGCCGGGGACGGTCTGTTCGATGAGTGCATCCAGGCGGCGGCCTATATCGCGCTTCCACTCCGGCATAGCGGCAATATAGGCCTGAACCGGCCCGTCGCCATAGCCCTTTGGGATTTGCGGATTACCGCCGGACAGTAGAACGGGTTTATCGGTTTTTGTCTCAGTCATCAGGGCCTCCCGGTGTGGCGATCGGCCATATAACCATGATATCGCTCACGGACGGTTACAAAACATAATTTCAAATGTGACTGGGTGAGGGCTGGACTTTATCTCGCAGATGCAATAATGACAGCGCTGTCATAGATGTTTTGTGTGTTGTCTGGAGAAAAATTCATGGAAAAGTTGTTTGAAAACTTTATCGCCGCCCTGATCGCCATGGGCTTTGCGCCCGGCTCAGCGTCGAACTAAGTCTGAGATTTCGTCTCATTCCCCGTCCGTCAGCCCTTCGGGCTGCCACCTCCCCATCTTTGATAGGGAGGAGATTTAAGAGAGATTTTTAAATGGTGAGCCTTCTTTACTACTACTTTCAATATAAGCAGCAACAGCGTCGCGCTCGCGGTTGAGGTAATGCTCGATCGGCGTGCGTAACGCCTTATCGCGAATATAATGGGCGGAATAGACCGCCTGCGGCAGATAGCCCCGCGCCAGTTTGTGTTCGCCTTGCGCCCCGGCTTCGACCCGCTTGAGGCCATGCGCGATGGCATAGTCGATGGCCTGATAATAGCAGACCTCGAAATGCAGGAACGGCACCTGGCGGTTACAGCCCCATTGCCGGCCGTACAGCGTATCGCCCCCCAGATAATTGATTGCCCCGGCAATCGGTTGATCCCCGTCATAGGCAAAGATCAGCACGATCTTATCGCGCATCCGCTCCGTGATCAGGCTGAAAAAGTCGCGATTGAGATAGGGGCGGCCCCATTTGCGATCAGACGTATCTTCAATAAATTCATACAGATGATCAAGGTGGGCTTCGGTTATGTCCGTGCCCGTAATGACGCGCATATCCAGATGGCTGAGGTCGCGCCGTTCGCGCCGGATGACCTTGCGCCGGTTGGATGACAGGGCGGCCAGAAAATCATCAAACGTGCCGTAGTCGCGATTTTCCCACCAGAACTGCTGATCCTGGCGCAACAACAATCCCCTTTCGCCCATCATTTGCCATTCGTCGTGGGTGGGGAAGGTGACGTGCAGAGACGACAGCCGGTTGTGGTCGCACAGGTTTATGGCGGCGCGCACCAGTGCCTGTTTCGTTGCGATATCCGCCGCCAGCAGGCGTGATCCGGTCACGGGTGTGAACGGCACCGAGGCTTGCAGTTTTGGGTAATATCTACCGCCCGCACTTTCATAGGCCTGCGCCCACGACTGATCGAAGACATATTCGCCATATGAATGGGTTTTGACATAGAGTGGCATGGCCCCGCGTAGCGCCCCGGCTTCATCGCGGCCCAGCAGGTGGACAGGTTGCCAGCCCGCGTCTTCGCCGACGCAACCGGTGGCCTCCAGCGCCTCAAGATAGGCGTGGCTGGTGAAAGGGTTGGCGTCGATTGTCAGTGCATCCCACTCTGAGGCGTCAACCTCGCGCAGGCTGTTGCACAGGGTGATGGTTAGGGAGGGCTGATCGGTGTCGGGCATAAGGCTAATCTAGTTCGCCTTTGCGAAAGCACAATGAAAAACCCGCAGATTTGTGCTCTGCGGGTCTTATACGTTGGTGACGTGAGGTGGGACAGATACCCCTCCGTCATTTTCGCAATCGCTCAAATGCCACCTCCCCATGAAATGGGGAGGAGATTATTACCGCCGGTCCTTGACCTCGATCTGGGCATCGATTTCGACCGCGAAACCCAGCGGGATCTTATACATGCCAACGGCCGAGCGGGCGTGCTTGCCCGCTTCGCCCAGCACCTCAACCATCAGGTCTGAGCAGCCGTTGATGACCTTGGGGATGTCGTAAAAATCAGGGCCGGCCTGCACGAACGCATTCAGTTTCAGCACGCGCACAACATTATCGAGGTCGCCGTCACAGGCGGCCTGCATCTGGGCCAGCAGGTTCAGTCCGCAAATCCGGGCGGCTTTCACGCCGTCTTCCAGCGACACGTCAACGCCAACCGTGCCCTTGATGCCGCCGTTGGCATCGACCGAGATCTGGCCCGAAATGTTCACGATATTGCCGGTGCGGGTATAGGAGACGTAGTTGGCCACCGGCGTGGCGGCGGCGGGCAAAGTGATGCCGAGGGAGTCCAGGCGGGCCTTAACTTGAGACATGGAGGTTACCTTTGTGAGTGGGCAGGGTGGTTGGCGCCTTATAAGCCAAACCCCAAGGCTTTTAGAAGCGGTAATTTTCAGCAGGCTTAGTGTGTGGCGGCCATAAGATACCGTTTGCGTTTACCTTTTGTTACCTTCCTTTTCACCTCGCCTTAAGACAGTTGGTGTAGAGATTTAGCCTAAAGGTGAGCGAATCGTCTCTTTGAGGCGGGCTCTATATGGAATTGGTGATGACCCCTAAAAAAGTCCTGATCGTTGAGGATAACGAGCTGAACATGAAGCTGTTTCATGATCTGCTTGATGCGCAGGGCTATGAGACCCTGCAAACCCACGAAGGGCTTCAGGCTCTGTCGCTGGCGCGTAAGCACCTGCCGGATCTGATCCTGATGGACATTCAGTTGCCGGAGATTTCCGGTCTTGAAGTCACCAAGTGGCTGAAAGAGGACGATGAACTGTCGCATATTCCGGTGGTGGCGGTAACCGCCTTTGCCATGAAGGGCGATGAGGAGCGCATCCGCGACGGCGGTTGTGAGGCCTATATCTCAAAGCCGATTTCGGTGGCGCATTTTCTGGATACCGTGCGGCGTTATTTAGGCTGATCGGGTAGGGATCATGACCGCCAAGGTTCTTATTGTCGATGATACCCCCGCCAACGTAAAGCTGCTTCAGGCCAAGCTGGAAGCGGACTATTACGATGTGATCGTGGCGGCAAACGGTGATGAGGCGATCTCAAAAGCGGTGACCGAACAGCCGGATATCATCCTGCTCGATGTTATGATGCCGGGCATGGATGGTTATGCCACCTGCCGCTGGCTGAAAGACCATGCCGCCACCAGCCATATCCCGATCATTCTGGTCACGGCCCTTGACGGCCAGAGCGACCGGCTGTCCGGTTTAAAGGCTGGCGCCGATGATTTCCTGACCAAGCCGGTGGATATTGCCCTGCTGACCGCGCGCCTGCGCTCTCTGGTGCGGCTTAAGGTCATGATCGATGAATTGCGCCAGCGCGAAGCCTCCAGCCGGCGCCTGGGCATGATCGATGAGGCTGACCGTCAGCGCCAGATGTCGGCCCCCGGCAATGTCTTTATCATCGATGACAATGAACGTCAGGCCGAGCGGTTGATGGGGCTATTGGGTGCCAATCACCGCTGCGCCTACGAGACCGATACCGCCCGCGCGCTGGAGATTGCCGCAAAAAGGGTCGATCTGGTGATTATCAACCTGTCGGCCAGAGGGTTTGATCCGCTGCGGCTGATTGCGCAACTCAGGTCACATGAGGCCACACGCCACAAGCCGATCCTTGGCATTGCCAGCGCCGAAGACCGCACCGGCCTGCTTAAGGCGCTGGAACTGGGTGCTAATGACATTATCGTGCGTCCGGTCGATGGGCAGGAACTGTCAGCCCGCGTCAAAACCCTCATTCACCGCAAACGCTATGCCGATCATCTGCGGGTATCGCTTGACCGCACCATGGAACTGGCGGTGACCGATACTCTGACCGGCCTGAATAATCGCCGCTTTATGGATCATCAGTTGCTGCGTCTGGTCGCCAAGGCCATCAAGGGCGGGCCCAAGGTGTCGCTGCTGCTGGTCGATATCGACCACTTCAAAAAGGTCAATGACACCTATGGCCACGACGGCGGCGATGAGGTCTTAAAAGAATTTGCGCGCAGGCTCGGCCACAATGTCCGCGCTATTGATCTGCCCTGCCGGATGGGCGGGGAAGAGTTCGTGGTGATCATGCCCGAAACCGAAGCCAAGGATGCCGCCATGATCGCTGAGCGAGTGAGGGCGCAGGTGGCGGCCAAGCCGTTTGAACTGGCCGATGGGCGCACGCTCGATGTGACCATATCGGTCGGGGTGTCGACCTCCAAGGGTGCGGGGGATACACCTGATACCCTGATGAAACGCGCCGATCAGGCCGTTTACGAAGCCAAGCAGGCGGGCCGGAATAGGGTTATCGTCAAAGCCGCCGCCTGAGAAAAATCGCGGTATTTGGACTATCTGGGCGTCGCCGTCGCTGGCAGGTACAAAAGTACCTGCAGCGCTAGGCTCCTGCAGCTAGTCTCAAATCTCACGATTTTACCTTATGCAAAAGGCTGAAAACTCACGATTTATGCACATCGCGAAATAGCAGCATGTCTTTGACGCGGCTTGATTTCTCGGCATCAAAACCGCAGGTTTCCGGCCCGTCTTGAGGATTGGCATAGGTGCCAAACAGCATGTCCCAGACTGGCAGACCATAGTTTTGGCGGTGATGATCGCGTTGGTGATGAATGCGGTGCATTTCCGGTCTTTGGGTGATGTATCCCAGCCATCTGGGGGTACGCTTATCGGCATGGGCCACCAGATCAAACAGCACCGCCAGGATGAGTGCCAACGCCAGAGACAGGCCGTTTACGCCCAAAATGCCGTAAGCAACACCCACGTTCAAAAGCACCGCCATCAGGGAATCGAGGGGATGAAGATAAAATGCCGTCAGGGCTTCTATTCGTTGCGGCGCGTGGTGCAACTGATGAGTAAGGCGCCACAGTGTATCGGATTCATGGGTGGCACGGTGCCACCAGTAGGCCAGAAGGCTTGATAATAAAAAGGCAAGTACCCCGCCTGTGACCGGGTCGACATGCTGCTGCATATGCAGGAAAGACGATTTTGAGATCAGTGTCTCGAACACGAAGCCTGCACCGACAATCACCGCGAAGTTCACAGCGTTGAGTCCGCCCGCGATCAATTGCCAGCGCTTGTCACAGGTCGCCCCTGATGCCGGGGCAATAACTTCATGAGTAAATATGAGGGTGAAAGTTAGAGCGGTAATAAAATAGACCACAATCATAAACCCGTCCCCCGGATGCGAAGCCTGAGCTTTATAGCTTTGAGGTTCTCCCTTATCAATGCACTGCCCTTATTTGGGTTTCACGGACTTCGGCGCGCCGTAGCCCGATCCGAACCGGCGGCTAAGGCTGATCGATATCACCGGAGCCTGCCGTGAGGCGTAGCTCAGGCCGCGGGAATCGCGCGTTTCGGTCACAAACTTCGTTTTGGTAGTCCTCAGCACATCGGTTGCCATAACCGTCAGAGTCAGGGGCGGCGACAACGCGTGATTATAGGTCGCCATGACGCTGGTGTTGCCGACCATATAGCCATAATCGTTGATCTGCTTGCCCACGGAATTGAGGTTCAGCGAGATGCCGTGGCCTTTTTTTGAATAGTAGTTCAGGCCGATCTGGCTGTTGACCGTTACCTGCGACCGATCCGGCATGTCGGGGAGGGTCATAGCCATTTCAAAGACCGTCAGCGTCGTATTGAACGACAGGTTCGGCCTTATCTGGCTTCGGTAATCGAACTGCACGCCGGTCTGCTCGCTGCGGCCAGCGTTGCGGCGGGAGACCAGAACCACCTGATTGCCGGCATTTTGCGGGTCGTCTATGAAGGTGCGGACATTGCTGATGATCTTGCGGTTTTGCAGGCGGTAGGCGCGCACCGACAGGCTGGTCATGTCCTTGGCGTATTCGTAAGACGTTTCAAACGAGTCGGTTTCCTGCGGTTTCAGGTCGGGCGTGCCGACGCTGACCAATTGCGCCCCGCCGTATCGCTGGGACGGATTAAGGTCCCAGGCGCCTGGCCGTTGCAGGCGGCGCGAATAGTTGAACCGGATTTTCTTGTGCTCCGATATGACATAGGTCGCAAAGGCGCTGGGGTTCAGATTGGTGTAGTCGACCTTAACCGGCGCGCCGGTTGCGGCATTGCGGCTCTCGAAACTGAGCCCTTCGGCCCGTAAGCCCCCAAGCACCACCCAGTGATCGCCCAGCATGGTCTGCCAGGTGGCATAGGCCGCGCGGATGGTTTGCCTGTAGGTAAACGGGTTGCTGAAGGCCGGATTGAGCGCAGGCGTCTCAACGCCCGGCGTATACAGGAAGCTGCTCTCATTATTATTGTCGGCATCATCGTGGGTGATCTGAAGGCCGGTGGTAACCTCGCCGGATTCCAGACCTTTGTTATAATCGACGCTGAAGACGGCGGTGGTGGCTTCGGAGCGGTTAAGGGAATTCTGCGCCCGTGGGCCCTGATTTTCGGGCAGGGACGACAGGCTGTAGAAGGAGAGGTTATCACCACGGTTGGTCGATGTGTTGCGATTGACCTTCAGATCGACCTTGAGCGCATCGCCCGCCGTAGCACCCGTGCGCGTCCAGCCCAGCCCAAGGGTCTGGGTTTCGTTGTCAAACCGTGAGGTTAAGTCGCTGTCGTAAAGGTCGGTGGGCGTGCCATTAGCGTCTGACCTTCGGGTCTGGCCTTCGCCGCCGTCAGTGCCGGAGGAGGACAGGTAGCTGAACTGACCACTGAGCGAATCGTTGTCATCCAGTTGGTAGTCAATCGAACCGTTGATCACGTTTGACCGGCTTTTAACCGTCGACCGGTTTGTCTGATCCGTGGTGATGACCGGGCGGCCATCGGGGGTCAGTTGCGCCAGATCAAAGGCAGAGTGGGATTCGCTTTTGTAATCGGCGATATTGGCAAAGACCGAGGCGGTCAGCTTATCCCTGTTGTACTGAAAAACGCCATTGACCATGCCAGCGCCGTTTGACGACACTTGCACGGTTGTGCTGGCGAACCAGCCCGGCGGCAGGGACCGCTTGGTCACGATATTGATGATGCCGCCAGTGCCGTTTGAGCCATATTGCGCGCCGGGGGTTGAGATGACCTCAATTGAGGCGATCATACTTGATGGCATGGAGCGCAGGGCGGCGGCGCGGTTATCGCCAACATACATCAGCCAAGGGCGGCCATTGACCATGACCTGGGCCTGATTGCCGCGGATCGTCACGCCGCCTTCGGCATCGACCGCGACGCCCGGAATTTTCTTAAGCGTATCATCCGCTGTGGCAGTGTCATGGTCAGGGTCTTTGGTGACGTCATAGACCTGACGGTCGGCGCGGTTGAGCGGCTTTTTGCCTTTGATGGTGACGGTCGGGGTTTCATCTTTAGGCTTAGTTGTTTCCTGCGCCCAGGCCGGATGACTTAGGGCGACGGTGACCCACCACAAACAGGCCAGTTTTCGTTTGATGTCCCCCATGCGCGCCACCCTCACACCTGCATATTTATACCATATACGAAAAGTTGAGAGTGCCAAGTGATGCGGCCAAACAAAAACCGCGCAGGTTGTCCTGCGCGGTTTTATGTATTCGGTCGCTGAAAGCGGAAGACTACTTAATCTTGCCTTCGCGGAATTCGACGTGCTTACGCACAACCGGATCGTACTTCTTCAGTACCATCTTTTCGGTCTTGGTGCGGGCGTTCTTCTTGGTGACGTAGAAGAAGCCGGTGTCCGCCGTCGAGTTCAGGCGGATCTTAATAGAGGCTGGTTTAGCCATGATGAAAATCCTTATTAACGGGTGCGCACCGGCGCGAGCCGTCGCAGAAATTCTTAAGAGCGGGGGATATGACAAAGACCAAGTGATAAGTCAACAATCTTAGCAGAAAAAACGTCGTAAATTAGCAGAGAGAAGGTTTTAAACCTTTCACTGACAATAACGCTATCTCCGCTTTTTCCCGCCTTTGCCACCTTTCCCCGCCTTCTTCTCGGTCACGCCCTTGGTGCGCCCCTTGGAAGGCCCCTTCGGCGGGCCGCCGGTCGGGCGGCGCGCCGGGTTGCGGGAATCAGCCCGGACCCGTGCCCCCAGACGCGGACGGGGCATATTCGGGTCATGCGGTTCAGGCTCGCTCTTGGCCTCAAACACCAGCCCGCCGGTCAGCGGCATAGCCTCCATCAGCTTAACGACAATTGAGCCGCCCAGGCGCCAGCGCTGATGGGTGCGCTCCCCCACGAGGGCATGGGCCTTATCGTCATGGATGTAGTAATCATCACGCAGGGACGACACTGGCACAATCCCGTCCGCACCGGTATCGAGCAGGCGCACAAACAGGCCAAAGCGTGTGACCCCAACGATCCGCCCGGCGAAATTAGCCCCGACATGTTCTTCTAAGTACGCCGCGATATAGCGCTCAATGGCTTCGCGCTCGGCCGCCATAGAGCGCCGTTCCGTGGCGGTGATGTGGTCGGCGGTGTCGCTTAAGGTCTTGACCTCATAGTCGGTCAGGCCGTCATCGCCCAGCTTGAGCGCGCGGATCAGGGCCCGGTGCACGATCAAGTCAGCATAACGCCGGATCGGCGAGGTAAAGTGGGCATAGCGATCAAGATTAAGCCCGAAGTGGCCGAAGTTTTCCGCCGAATAATGGGCCTGCATCTGGGTGCGCAGGACGACTTCGTTGATGATTTCCGAATGCGGGCCTTCACGCTGGCTATCCAGCAGCTTGTTAAAGCGCAAAGTGTTGGGCGCTTCACCCTTGTTCCAGGGCAGGCCGATGGTGTGTAGAAAATCCGCCAGATTGGTGATCTTTTCCAGCGAAGGAGTCTCGTGGACACGGTAGATCAGCGGTGATTTGTGCTTTTCCAACGTCTCTGCCGCGCTGACATTGGCCTGAATCATCATCTCTTCGATCAGGCCGTGTGCCTCAAGCGACACGCGCGGCTCAATCGCGATGACATTGCCCTCTTTGTCGAGGTGAACCTTGCGTTCCGGCGAATGGATATGCAGCGGACCGCGCACATTGCGGCCCTTGGTCAGGCAGGCGTGCGCCGCCCAAAGGGGCTTAAGCAGGCTGTCCAGCAGGGGGGCGGTCTTATCGTCCGGCTCACCATCAATGGCGGACTGGGCCTGCTCATAGCTAAGCTTGGCTGCCGAGCGCATCAGGCCGCGCACGAACTTATGGGCGATCTTGGTGCCGGAGGCGTCAAACACCATCCGCACAGCAAGCGTGGCGCGGTTCTCATTTTCCTGCAGCGAACACAGGCCTGACGACAGCACATGCGGCAGCATGGGTTCCACGCGGTCGGGCAGGTAGGTCGAGTTGCCCTTTTCGCGGGCGTCACGGTCCAGCGATGAGCCGGGCTTCACATAGTGGGCGACATCGGCAATGGCGACCCAGACCACATAGCCGCCGGGATTGGCTTCATCGTCGTCAGGATGGGCGTAGACGGCGTCATCGTGGTCCTTGGCGTCCATCGGGTCGATGGTCACAAAGGGCAGATCACGCAAGTCGGTGCGGCCTTTGAGGTCGGGTGCGGTGGCCGATTTGGCCTCATCCTCGGTCGAGGTCTTGAACCCGATCGGCAGGCCGTGGGCATGCACCGCCATGACCGAGCCAACCTTGGGGTCGGTTTCATGGCCGACGATCTCGATCAGGGTGGCCGGTTGCGGGCCATAGCGGGTCAGGCCCCCTTGCGGACGGGCCATGACGACATCGCCGTCTTTGAGTTTATCGAGATCCGCGCCGGTCAGGACATAGTTTTCCTTGGACTTGCGGTTGACGCTTTCCAGACGGATTTCTGGCTGGCCTTTTGCCTTTTTGGTTTTGCGCACCACGCCGATGACCTTGGGCGCGCCCTGATCCAACACCTTGATCAGATGGGCGATCCATTCGTCAGCCGCTTTTTCAAAGCGCACATAGACGCGGTCGCCCAAACCCGGCGGGGTTTGGGCTGCGGATTTCTTGAGCGGGGCGAGGCGGGCGAGCGGGGATTTGTCGTTGTCGTCTTTACCCCATTTGACCCAAAGTTCCCCATCGACATCCTGTGAGATGACGCTTCCAGCGCCGGTATCGGGCAGTACGCCTTGCGCACCAAAGGTCTTGCGACCGCGTTTATCGAGCTTTCCGGCTTCCGACAGGGCTTTCAGCCGCTGCCTAAGTGCCCGTCTGTCATCACCTTTGAGGCCAAACTTACGGGCGAGATCATTGACATCGACTTCGCGGGCGGCGCTCAGCGCCTCAAGCAAGGTGTCATCGTCGGGCAGGCCCGCAGAGCTACGTGGTGGGGTGGGTGCGCGGGGCGGCTTGGGGATTTTTATCATCGCCAATATGTACGGCAGAGTCGGCCCTTAAGCCATATCGTAGGGGGCATAAATCAGGCTATTTTTGAATGTATGCTCTTATCGCCTTGACGCCATTGATAACAGTTTCACAGTTTCGGTTGGTTTCAAAGCAATCCCGCGGGATCGACGCTTTGTGCAGTTCGAAATAAACGCCATCATTCGTCGAAAAAGAGGCATGCCATCCTTCTTCAGCACCAGTATAGGTTTCTCCTCGCGGATAAAGCCTCCTGAGTTCGGCGACGGTCATGCCGACCTTTGCGCCTTTTGCTGTCACAAAGTAATTTGATATCGTCTCGATCCTGTCGATGGCGGGGCTATCCAAAGCGGTTGCTGCTATCACGATAACGTCGGGGCAAACGTCTATTTCGTGTCTTAGGTAATCGTCACCATCTGATGCATATTGCTCGGTTTTCAGTTTGAAACGGGGCGTCAGCGATTTTATGCTGCTGCCGAGTTCGATTGATCCGATGGCGCTTAGGCTTAAGGTCTTGGGCTCTGCACAAGCTTGAGCTTCAGAAGATACCGTGAAAACACAGACTGATGCGATAGCCATGAATATCGATTTTTCCAGCACTGATGTTCCCCCAAATACAGTCTCAGCGAAAATGCCAGCATATTCAGGCGGCGGCAAGCGGTTCTTGGGGCTGGCGTTCCTCTCCTCCCCACGGGTGGGGAGGTGGCGCGGCGAAGTCCGCGACGGAGGGGTGTTCTTACTTAATCTTGAGCGCCGGAGTGTTCACAATTGCGGCGCTATCCCCCTCCGTCATCCCTCCATTGGCGGTCTTCCACCTCCCCATTGCTGCGCAACAGGGAGGAGGGGGGGAGCGAACTACCTAACCTTACGCCTCGGCCTTTTTCTTTGCGGGGGCTTTTTTAGCCGGGGCTTTCTTGGCGGCGGGTTTTTTGGCCGCCGTGGTCTTGGTTGCCGCGGTCTTGGCCGGAGCCTTTTTCGCCGTAGCTTTTTTCACGCCACCTTTGGCTGCGATCAGTTCAAGCGCCTGCTCCAGCGTCACCTCTTCGGGCGTTATGTCCTTGGGCAGGGTGGCGTTGACCTTACCGCATTTGACATAGGGGCCATAGCGGCCGGACATGACCTGAATGGGCTCATCATTATCAGGATGTTTGCCTAAGTCTTTCAGCGGTGCGGCCGCGGAACCCTTACCCTTGGCATTGGCTTTTTTCTCGGCCAGCATGACGACAGCGCGGTTGATGCCGACCTCAAAAATCTCATCGAAATTGGCAAGGTTCGCGTATGTCCCGTCATTGGCAATGAACGGCCCGAAGCGCCCCAAGCCCGCGGTAATCGGCTTGTTATTTTCCGGATTGATGCCGATTTCGCGCGGCAGAGACAACAGCTTAAGCCCGCGTTCCAGATCGATCGATGCCGGTGGCCAGGCCTTGGGCAATGATGATCGCTTAGGTTTATCCTCTTTCGATTCCGCTTCGCCCAACTGCACATAGGGGCCAAAGCGCCCGATTTTCAAGGAGACGACCTTATCCGTGGCCGGGTCAACGCCCAGCTCGCGGTCGCCGGAGGCACCACCGTCCTCAGACGCGCTTTCAGGGTTGCCGACGGGCCGGGTGAACTTACATTCCGGATAGTTGGAGCAGCCGATAAACGCCCCAAACCGTGAGGTTTTCAGGCTTAGCAGACCATTGGAACAGGACGGGCAGGCGCGTGGATTGGTGCCGTCGCCTTTGTCAGGGAAGATATGCGGCCCCAAGGCATCATTGAGGCGGTCGAGCACCTCAGAGACGCGGAATTCCTGCACCCCACCGGCGGCGGCGTGGAAATCCTGCCAGAATTCGCGCAACAGCGCCTTCCAGTTGAGCTCACCGGCGGAAACCAGATCGAGCTTTTCCTCAAGGTCGGCGGTGAAATCATATTCGACGTAGCGCTTGAAAAACTCTTCAAGGAAAGCCGTGACCAGCCGGCCTTTGTCTTCCGGGATAAAACGGTTCTTATCCATGCGGACATAGGCGCGGTCACGCAGGACAGTCAGCACCGACGCATAGGTCGATGGGCGTCCGATGCCCAGTTCTTCCATCTTTTTGACGAGGGTGGCTTCACTATAACGCGGGGGCGGTTCGGTAAAATGCTGAGCGGGCTTGATAGCATGGACGCTGGCGGTGGTGCCGACGCGCACGGCGGGCAAGCGGCCACCATCTTCGTCGCCATCGTCGTCCTTGCCTTCTTCGTAGACCGCTAGATAGCCGTCAAAGGTGATGACCTGACCGGTGGCGCGCAAGGCGATTTGCTTATCGGGGCTGGTGAGGTCAATGGCGGTTTTCTCAACCTTGGCCGCTTCCATCTGCGACGCCATGGTCCGCTTCCAGATCAACTCATAAAGCCGGGCCTGATCGCCCTCAAGGCGCAGGGTTTCGGGGCGGCGATAGAGCGAGGTCGGGCGCACGGCTTCGTGGGCTTCCTGGGCGTTCTTGGCCTTGGCCTTATAGAAACGCGGGGTTTCCGGCACATAGGCCGGGCCGTAGCGTTCGCCGATCAGCTTACGCATTTCGGCAATGGCCTCCGGCTCGACATAGACGCCGTCAGTTCGCATATAGGTGATCAGGCCGGTGGTTTCCCCACCGATATCAACGCCCTCGTAAAGTTTCTGCGCCGTCTGCATGGTGCGCGACGCGGAGAAGCCCAGCTTGCGCGACGCTTCCTGCTGCAGGGTCGAGGTCGTAAACGGCGGTGGCGGCGTGCGCTTGCCGGGTTTTTGGTCGACCTCGGTAATGGTGAAGTTTGACGCCGCGATGGCGGCTTCGGCACCTTTGGCGGCGGCTTCGTTGGGCAGGTCGAATTTGCCCAGTTTTTTGCCATTAAGCTGGATCAGCTTGGCCGAAAACGGCGGCGAATTGGCCGAAACCTCGGTATCGACGGTCCAGTATTCTTCGGTTTTGAATTTTTCGATCTCGACTTCGCGGTCAACGACGATCTTGAGCGCCACCGACTGCACTCGGCCTGCTGAGCGCGCACCCGGCAGTTTGCGCCACAACACTGGCGACAGGGTAAAGCCGACAAGGTAATCCAGCGCGCGGCGGGCAAGATAAGCTTCGACCAGCTCCATATCCAACTGACGCGGGCTGGCCATGGCCTGCTCAACGGCGGATTTGGTGATGGCGTTGAAGGTCACGCGCTCAACGATCTTGTCCTTGAGCACTTTTTTCTTATTCAGCACCTCAAGCACATGCCATGAAATGGCTTCCCCTTCGCGGTCGGGGTCGGTCGCCAGAATAACGCGGTTGGCCGACTTGGCGGCGTCGGCGATTTCGCTCAGGCGCTTGCTGGCCTTGGGGTCGGCTTCCCAGATCATGGCGAAGTCGTCGTCGGGCTTGACCGAGCCATCCTTGGACGGCAGATCGCGCACATGGCCATAGGAGGCCAGAACCTTGTAATCCTTACCCAGATATTTGTTGATGGTTTTGGCCTTGGCCGGGCTTTCGACAATAACGAGGTTCATAAGGTTTCGACAAATCCTCTAAACGCTATTCAGGCCAGAGCGTTAACTCACAGGAGTTAATTCGCGGGCTAATCAAAAAATAATGAACCTGAAAATAGGCGCAGGCATCAAATATGCCAGCCTTAAAGCGGTTTCGACGAACTGTGAAGCGGCTTTTTTACCACAGCCACTGCTAAGGGCTGATCTAAAGCCTCCCCCACATAAATCCAGAGGTGGTAAGAATGAGAATTGCAATTAACGGTAATTTTATTTAAGCTTTCAACTCATGGGGGAGGTGTGGCCTGTACCATATCTCATGCCTGCGGGCATTTAGGCATAAGGAGTACCTATGAAGGAACTGGAGCGTGACGCTGGTGGTCAGGAGGTTTCCATCGAGGAGCGGTCTGATGTGCTGGTCTACATCGGGGACATGGCGGTATCTTTGGCGCAACTGGCGCAGAAGGTGGGGCATCAGGGCCTGAGTGAGCACCTTTTTGATGCGGCCCAAAAGGCCAGAGGGCCTGTGGCCTGATTAACTGGCCAGTACGTAATAGCCGCCGGGTTGAGGGGCGATCAGACCGGCGATTTCAAGCTCACTCAAGGCCGCAAAACCGAGCGTCATCTTTGATGCGGCACAAAAGGCCAGAGGGCCTGTGGCCTGATTAACTGGCCAGTACGTAATAGCCGCCGGGTTGAGGGGCGATCAGACCGGCGATTTCAAGCTCACTCAAGGCCGCAAAACCGAGCGTCATCGACGCACCCGCCAGCCGTAAGACTTCGTCGCGGTGGCTGGGAGTGTGGCTGATCAGGTTGAGGATTTGCGTGCGCAGGTCATCGATCCGGTCATCGAGATCGTCGGTGGTGTCCTCAGGTGTCGCCAGATAGTGCGGGCGCATATCGTCATAGGCCGGCCGTGCGCCGTCGTTTAAGCCCATGCCGCTTTCCAGAATGCGAATGACGTCTTCGGCGGTTTCACACAGGTGCGCGCCCTGACGCAGCAGGTCATTCGATCCTCGCGCCCTTGGGTCAAGCGGCGAGCCGGGTACGGCAAAGACATCGCGGTTTTGCTCAACGGCCAGCCGCGCCGTAATCAGGGAGCCTGAGCGCAGTTCGGCCTCAACCACGATGGTGCCGAGTGTAAGTCCGCTGATGACCCGGTTGCGACGGGGAAAATCTCTGGCGTGGGCCTTATAGCCCGCCGGGCTTTCGGAGATCAGCACACCATAGGTTTTAAGCGCGGTATATAAATCCTGATTTTGCGGAGGATAGACATCATCAATCCCGCCGCCCAGTACCGCCGCCGTGCCGGTTTTGAGGGAGCCTTGATGGGCGTGGGTGTCGATGCCCCGCGCCAGACCTGAGACGATGGTGTAACCGGCTTCGCCCAGTTCGGCGGCCAGTTGGTGGGCCATCTTCATGCCGGCAGCCGAGGCATTGCGCGCCCCCACGATCGCCACAGCTTTGGGGGGCAGGGCGTGCTCACCCAGCAGCCACAGAACGGGCGGGGCAGCGGCGATATGGCTGAGCAGTTTGGGGTAATCCGCATCCCCCAGCACAACCAGACGCGCACCGGTGGCCCGGCTGTTTTTGATCTCAGCCTCAACCATCGCCATGGGGGCGGGTGTTATGCCGCCGCCTGCGCGTTGGGCCAAGGTGGGCAGGGCTTCAAGTGTGCTGATGGCACTGCCGAAGCGGGTGATAAGCTGCTGAAAATTGATCGGGCCGATGCGCTGGGTGCGCGCCAGTCTCAGGCGGGCGATGCGCTCCTCTTCGGTCTTCACAGGTGGAAAGGGCGGCGCATCGAACAGGGACATCTAGGCGGTCTTGTCCTTTTTGCCGATCTTCGGCTCGGTGCCAGCCATCAGCCGTTTGATATTGTCCTTATGGCGGATGTAGATCAGCACCGCCATGAACAGGCTCATCAGCACGAACGGGTAGGGCTGATCAATTAGGAACCCTACGGGTGCGATGAGTGCGGCGGCGACCAGAGCGCTTAAAGACGAGATGCGCAGGGTAAACGCCACCAGCAACCAGATGGCACCGGCGGCCAGCCCCATGGGCCAGGCGGCGGCAAACAGGGTGCCTAAGAATGTGGCCACCCCCTTGCCGCCCTTGAATTTCAGCCAGACGGGGAACAGGTGGCCCAGAAACGCTGCAGCACCCGCCAGCGCCATGCCGGTCTGGCGCGTAGCCATATCGACGGATAAAAGGGCGGCAAACGCGATACCGACGGCCATAGCGCCCTTACCGGTGTCGCCTAAAAAGGTGATCAGAGCCAGATCCTTGCGGCCGGTTCTTAACACATTGGTGGCGCCAATATTGCCGGAGCCGACTTCGCGGATGTCTATGCCCGCCAACTTGGTCGTCAGCACGCCAAACGGGATCGACCCCAGAAGGTAGCCACCGAGGACAGCAAGGGCATAGATGATCGGTTGGCTCAGCACGGTTTGTCCTTAATCGGCGGCGTAGACGATTCGTCCATCCACCAGCGTTTTTAAGACCTTACCTTGCAGGGTGCGGTTTTCAAACGGCGAGTTTTTGGATTTTGACAATATGTCTTTTTCGCGCAACGCAAACGGCGCATCGACATCGACCACAATGATATCGGCAGGCGCGCCTTTTTTCAACCGTCCGGCCTCAAGGCCCAGTATCTGCGCCGGGTTGATGGTCACGGTTCGCAGCAGGTCAATCAGCGGGATATCGCGGTCGAAATGCAGGCCGATGAGGGCGGCCAGAAGGGTTTGAAGGCCAATAGCGCCGGGGGTGGCCTGCGAAAACGGCAGGCGCTTATCCTCTGCGGGGGCCGGGCAGTGGTTGGAGACGATGACGTCGATCACGCCGTCCTCAACCGCATCGACCAGGGCGACCCGGTCGGATTCGGCCCTAAGCGGCGGATCAAGGCGGTAGAAGGTGCGGTAATCGCCGATGTCAAATTCGTTGAACACCAGATGGTTGATGCTGACCGACGCATAGACCTCCAGGCCCTTGGCCTTGGTACGTTTCAGGGTTTCCACCGACGCGGCGGTTGATATCTGATCGACCAAAAGCCGCGTGCCGGTCAGTTCGACCATGGCCAGATCGCGCTCAAGCGCGATGCGCTCCGCTAGGGCTGATACCCCCGACAAGCCCATGCGCGACGCCATTTCGCCGGAGGTCGCAACCGCGCCGTCCGACAGCCACGGCTCCTTGGGGCGGTGCGCCACAAGCGCGTTAAACCCGCCTGCATAGGCGAGGACGCGGCCAAAGACCTTGGTATTAATGATTGGCTGATCGACATCGGTGAAGTAGAGCGCCCCGGCCTCATTCATCAGGCCGATCTCGGCCATGGTCTTGCCATCGCAGCCCTTGGTGGCAGCACCGGCAGGGTAGACGTGGACAAGCTCGATATCGCGGGCACGGCGCAGGATAAAATCGACCATGGCCGGTTCATCAATGACCGGATGGGTGTCGGGCTGCACCACAAACGAGGTCACGCCACCCGCCGCCGCCGCTAACGACGCTGATTTTAAGGTTTCTTTCTGCTCATGGCCGGGCTCACCGGTCTTGACCCTCAGATCAATCAGGCCGGGACAGACCAGGTTACCGTCGCAGTCGATGACCTTATAGTCCGCGCTACCCGAAGGCGGCACGTCGGAGAAAATGACGTCAGCGATGACGCCTTCGGCAATGATGACCGAGCCCGGACCATCATAACCGCTGTCGGGGTCAATCAGGCGGGCGTTCACAAGGGCGAGGGGTTGAGATGTCATTACGGGTTACTTCCCCTCCGCTTCGAGACGCGCGGCCAGCGAGGCCAGCACCGCCATGCGGGCGGCGACGCCCATTTCGACCTGATCCTGAATGAGGGAGATCGACAAATCATCGGCCACTTCGGAGTCGATTTCAACGCCGCGGTTCATCGGGCCGGGATGCATGACGCGCACATTCTTGGCGGCGACCTGTAATTTCTCACGATCAAGGCCAAAGAAGCGGAAATATTCGCGGGTTGAGGGGATGAAGGCCCCGTCCATGCGCTCAAGCTGAAGGCGCAACATCATGACCACATTGGCCCCGGCAATGCCTTCGCGCATGTCGTGATAGACTTCGCAGCCCCATTGGTCAGCATCGCCCGGAATGAGGGTCGCAGGGCCAACCAGCCTAACATTGGCTCCCATCGCGTTGAGCAGTATGACATTGGAGCGCGCCACGCGGGAGTGGCCGACATCGCCGCAGATGGCCACGGTGAGACCATCCACATGCCCAAAAGCGCGGCGTATCGACAGCATATCAAGCAGGGCCTGCGTCGGATGCTGATGCTGGCCGTCGCCGGCATTGATCACGCAGCAGCCGACTTTCTGGGCCAGAAGTTCTGCCGCACCCGATGCCGAGTGGCGCACGACCAGCAGATCGGGCTTCATAGCGTTGAGTGTCACCGCCGTGTCGATCAGGGTTTCACCCTTGGCCACGCTTGAGGTCTTGGCGGCCATATTGACCGTATCGGCGCCTAAGCGCTTACCGGCCAGTTCAAAGCTCGATTGGGTGCGGGTGGAGTTCTCAAAGAACAGATTGACCTGGGTGCGACCTTTGAGCAGGTCGAGTTTTTTGGTCGAGCGCCGGTTCATATCGACGAACAGATCGGCCAGATCAAGCAGCGCCATGATGTCGGGCGGATCGAGGTCCTGCGACGCGATAAAGTGGCGTTTGGGGAACGGCAGCAGCCGCTCACGAATCTGGTCGGTGAAATCGGTCATAAAAGGGGGCTATAGGCCGCAATGATGGACGTGGCAAGGGGAGATAGCATTTAGAACCTCCCCTCTTGGAGGGGAGGGGGACCGCAAGCGACAGCGCAGCGGTGGTGGGGTAATAACAGGCTCCACGCTTCGGTTTACCCCCTCTGAATTTTCGTTGAAAATTCAGCTCCCCCTGCACCGCGCGGGCGGCCCCGCAGGGGGAGTTCTGTACGATCAATCCGCTTATTGACAATTTTATAGGGTTTGCCAATCATTTCGCTGATCGGGTCTGGGGAGATATCATGCCAAGTTCTGTAGATTATCGTATCGTCTTTCAGGACTTTTCCGAAGAAGATATGGCGGATTTCATTTCCGAGCACTTCGATATTTCCCTGACGCCTGAAGAGCTTTTCAGATGTGAGACCTTGGGTGGTCTGCATGGTCTTGTCATGAACAAGCTTGGGGGTGCAACTGCGGGGGGCAAATGTGCGACCCAGATTACCTTTTACAGGCTTAGAGAAAATTTGCGCCAAAATGGCATCAGGCGCAGACTTACCCCTTCAACACCCTTGAGCAACATAAAAGGCTTTCACTATGGCGCGTTGTTTAGGCATATGGAAAAGCACTCAGGCTGGCGTCCAGTAGATGTTGCGCGCCCGATTATGCAGGTGTTGCTTTTGATCGTTCTCGGTACTGGTGTTGGGGCGCTGTGTCTCTGGGTTTCAGATTTTCTGAAGCGCCTCAATTTGCCCGTGTGGCAAGATTTTATCGCTGACAGCATGGTGTTTCTGATGTTCTTGATCGACTTGATTTTGGTATTGGTTATTTCCGCTTTGCTTTCGCAAACTATTTCACCTCGAAGATATCCAAAGAATATCATTACGCTCGGACAATTCGCGGAATTTAGTGCTGGGCTTAACTCTGATAAGCTGGTGCAGGCGGGTGCCCGCCTCGATGAGCGGCTAGTGTGGCTGAGTTTGGTAGCATTGTTTGCTGATAACCACGGCGAGGATTTGACAAAGTTAACACCGCAAACGCGCTTCGCCTAAGCCAGATGAAATAACCATAACAATATCGGCAGGGTGATCAGGCTCAGTGAAGTCGTGAGCGCCACGATACCGGCCATGAGGGCGGCGTCGCCGCCCATATGGCGGGCCTGCACATAGGCCACGGCCGCACACGGGGCCGCTCCGCAGCACAGAGCGACACCTTGCGCCAGTTCATCCCCACCCAGAGCGCGGCAGATGCCCCAACTCAGGATCGGCACCACCATGACCTTGAACAGCGACGTGGCGACTACCAATCCGGGGCTTTTGAAAATATAGCCGAAACTCAAACCCGCGCCGGCCAATATCAGTCCTGTCGGAATAGCGGCATCGCCCAACATTTTCAGGTCTTTGTCGATAAACGGCACGCTGGGGGCGTGGGTGGCATTGAGAAACAGACCGATCAGGCACGATAGAAAAATCGGATTGGTGAATAGCTTAAGCCCTATGGCCTTGAATGAGCGGTCGGGCTGGTTGTCGCCCTCAAGCTCGCCCCAGCGGGCCAGCACCATGATCGAGGCCATATTGCTTAAGGGAATGAGCGCGCTCATGGCAATGGCCGCCAATCCCAAGGCCTCATCCCCGAAAATGGCGGTGGCGATCGGCAGGAACACAAACGAATTAAACCGGATCAGGCCCTGAAACACCGATGTGAAAGTGGGGCCGCTCAAGCGCAGAAACGGCTTTAACGCAAAGCCCAGACCTGCCGATAATATCATCGCCGCGGTAACGCCAATGCTGACCGGCCCGGCGGACAGACCGCTGAGGTCGGCGTGCCAGATGGCGGGGATCAGAAAGCCAGGATAAAAGACATAGACCGCCAGCCGCTCAATCGGGTTCCAGACATGCAGTGGCAAAAAGCCTGATTTTTTCAGGCCGTACCCCAGGGCGATCATCAGAAAGACCGGCATAATGCCGTTGATGAAAACCTCCGGCGTCATTGCCTATTCCATGCCCTTGATACGGTCGAGCGCCCCTTGCAGGATATAGGCGGCTGCCGATCGATCGATGACCTCGGCGCGTTTGGCGCGGGTCAGGTCAGCCTCTTCGATCAGAAAGCGGTTCATCACTGACGATGACCAGCGTTCATCCCAGAACGCAATCGGGAGGTCGCGTAATCTCAGTAAGTTCCGGGCAAAAGCCCGTGCCGACTGGCAGCGTGGGCCTTCGGTGCCGTCCATATTGACGGGCAGGCCGATCACAATCCCGGAGGCTTCACGCGTTTTCATCAGGCCAAACAGATGTTCAGCCTCCTGGGTAAATTTAGTCTTTTTGATCAGTTCCAGCGGCGACGCGATGGTAAGCGTTATGTCGCTCACCGCCACGCCGATGGTTTTTTCCCCCAGATCTAGGCCCAGCAGGCCTGAGCGGGCAGGCAGCAGGGCTTTCAGTTCGGTAATATCGACTACAGACATGGCGGTGCTGTGGGCCTGAACGGCTGAAAAGTCAACGATTTTGGAACTGGTGCGCCAGGCATTGTTGCAGCGTTAACAAAAGTTGGTCTGGTTGATTTTGTTACAAGTATTTAACGCATTACGAAAAGTTAATCTGTTAAAAAAGTGTAATAAATGGAATGTATTTAATTAATGAAATCAATGTAATGTATGACGATTATTTAATAAAAATGTTATTTCAAGTAATGATTGGTAAGTGTATTGAGTGGGCACCGAGGCGATGCCGCCTCATTTAAAGCGGGAGAATGAAAATGAAGCGTTCAGTTTATATGGTGGCTCTGGTTTCAGCCGCACTGATTGGTGTCGGCGTATCAGCGGCTCAGGCCGGAGAAAAAGACCGTTCGCCGACCAAGGCTGTGGTGTCGGTTGAGGGGGTTAACTTCAATAATGCCGCGCAGGTGGCGAAGGTTTATCGTCAGCTTAAAAACACGGCCTATACGTTGTGTGACAGCGAATATCAGCGCTACGCCGCTCAGGACCGTCAATGTGCCGATGCGGCTCTTGCCAGCGCGGTGCGTCAACTGAATCAGCCAACCCTGACGGCGATGCATGAGGAAAAAACGGCTCAGCGCACGATCTATGCCGATAAGGGTATACTTTACGGCGCTAATTAATGAACCGCCTGAAGCGCATATGGTGCCGGCAGTTACGTTGTCGGCGCTTATTTTGTCGACGCGTCAGCTAAATATTTGATGCATGCTCAGGGGGAATAGCTTAAACGCCCAGAGCCACCCTAGTGGTTAATGTGTCGAAATATCAGGATGATTGTGAGTGGGCATGGGAAATTGGGGCGATTCTATTGTCAGTCTTAAGCGATCGGGCTGGCTGGCCCCATTATTAGGACTTGCCCGCCGTTTTATGCTGCTTGGGGTATCTTTTAGAATTTATGAGTGGATACGAACGCTTGAGGGGGGGGGAGAGGGATATATATGATGAAGGCTTGCCCTTGCCGCCAGCCAGCCTCAGAGTTCTGGTCGGCGGTAGTGCGGACACGCATTGGTTTCTGAACTTTGGGAGTTCTTTACACGAAAGTTTGCGGCAAATTATGGCGCAACAGCATGTGCGCCTCGAAGATTTGAAGTCCGTTCTGGAATTTGGCTGCGGCTGCGGGCGTGTGCTACGGCACTGGGCTGGCGTTAAAGGGCCGAAAATACATGGTTGTGACTATAATGCGCGGTTGGCTGACTGGAGCCGGAACAATCTCGGCTTTGCCAATATTGCGATTAATCAAGCCGCACCGCCCTTGCCTTACGAAGATGCAAGCTTTGATTTTATTTATGCCATATCTGTGTTTACTCATCTGTCCGCAGATTTGCAGGTGCCTTGGTTTCAGGAACTGAGCCGGGTCACCATGCCGGGGGGTATGTATTGATTACAACCCATGGTGACAGTTTCGCGGCTAAACTTACCCCAAACGAGAAAGCTGAATATGATGCAGGGCGTCCTGTTGTTCGTTTTAGTGAGGTGAGTGGCTTAAACCTGTGCGGGGTCTATCATCCGCATGAATATGTGACCAAGGTTATGGCTAAAGGGTTTGAATTAAAGGCCTTTTTGCCTGTCGGGAATCTGGTCAACATATATCAGGATGTGTATCTGTTTCAAAAATTGTAGCCTTGTGCGTGCTACGTCTTATTGATACGGTCACGTCCGCGGCCGGTGCCCAGGGCTTTGGATACCAGATTGCGGGCGGCATTATCAACCACACCAATCGCGGTTTTCATCGGCTCATCTGGCCGGCCGGAAAAGGATGTGACGTGGAAATAGTCCGACTGATCCGGCGAAATATCCGAGAAATAATAGTTGGAGACGCAAGTGCGCGGACGATCCGCAATCACCGGACTAACCGAGTGCCAGCTAATCCGGGTCGTTTCCATCACCGCCAGCCGGTTGAAGCGGGCTGTGACCGTCACTGGCGTTTTGCGCTCATCGTCCCATAACTCCAGATTGCCGCCAAAATCGGCCTGCCAGTCCGGTGAGACATAGTAGAGCAGGTTCAGACGCCGGTATTTTTGGCGGTCGCCGTCATGGCTGTTGTCGATGTGCGGGTTGAGAAAGTCGTCCTTGAACATCATTGACAACCCGCCGGCGTACAGCTTGGGGTCCGGCTCAATAGCCTCAAAGCCGACCATATCGGCAATCAGCTTAACAATAGCCTTATCCTGCAAGGCATAGGTGATATCGGACAAAATGGGGGCATAACCACTGAGGTCGGTTGAGGTGCGCTTCTTTTCCCGAAAGGTGTCGCGGTTGAAAAAGCCGTCACCATCTCGCGGAAACGCCTCATGAATACGGTGCGCGTCGGCAGTGGGCAGCAGGTCATCCAGTATAAAATGGCGGGTCTTTGTGCCGTGCGGCTTTTGCCACTGACGGATCAGGCCATCGCGATTGCGGATCAGAGCGTCGCGGATCAGGGCGATAAAGCGGTCCTTTTCGGACATGGAAGGTTCCTCTGCGCCTAGAATCTGCGCAGTTGTGACGGGCTTTGACGGGCCTGTCCAGACGGTAGCGCTCAAATTATGTGCGTCAAATTGTGCACTCTTTGCGAAGCGGGGCCTTGTCAAGCCGCGGTGTAATGTCTAACCCACTGTCATTGATTTTACATGGAGTCTAAAGCTCATGGCCATTGATGTGGCAACGGTGAAGAAGGTCGCGTCCCTGTCGCGACTGCGGGAGCCCGAAGCGCGGCTGGAAAGCCTGTCGGGCGAACTGAACGGTATTCTGGGCTGGATCGAACAACTGAATGAGATCGATGTGACCGGCGTGGAACCCATGACGACCGCCGTGGCCGCCGCCGCTCCGTTGCGTGATGATGTGGTATCCGACGGTGGCAAGGTCGCCGATGTCGTTAAAAACGCGCCCAAAACCGTCGATGGCTTTTTCATCGTGCCGAAGGTAGTCGAATAGTCATGAGTGATCTTACCAAACTGACCCTCAAAGGCGCGCTGGACGGCCTGAAAGCCAAGCAGTTTTCGTCGTCCGAATTAACGCAAGCCTTTATTGGCGCGATTGAGCACAGCAGCGGCGCACTCAATGCCTATGTCGAGACGACCTTTGATAAGGCCCGCGCTCAGGCCAAGGCATCGGACGAATTACTGGCCAAGGGTGAGGGCCGCGCACTTGAAGGCGCACCGCTCGGCATCAAGGATCTGTACTGTACCGAAGGTGTGCGCACCACGGCGTGCTCCAAGATTTTGGGCAATTTCATACCGACCTACGAATCGACGGTCACTGCCAATCTGTGGCAGGGCGGCGCGGTCATGTTGGGCAAGCTCAACATGGATGAATTTGCGATGGGCTCATCCAATGAGACCTCGCACTGGGGGCCGGTGGTCAACCCGTGGAAGGCCAAAGATTCCAATCAGGCCCTGACGCCGGGTGGCTCTTCGGGAGGTTCAGCGGCGGCGGTGGCTGCGGATCTGTGTCTGGCGGCGACGGCCTCCGATACCGGCGGCTCAATCCGTCAGCCGGCAGCGTTCACCGGCACGGTCGGGATCAAGCCGACCTATGGCCGAGCCTCGCGCTTTGGCATGGTGGCGTTCGCGTCGTCTCTGGATCAGGCAGGTCCTATCACCAAGACTGTCGAAGACGCGGCGATCATGCTGAATGTCATGTGCTCGCATGACATCAAGGATTCGACCAGTCTCGATATCGAAGTCCCTGATTTCACGCAGTTTATCGGTAAGTCGGTCAAGGGTTTGCGCATTGGTATCCCTGACGAATATCGCCTTGAGGGTATTCCAGCGGAAATTGACGCCCTGTGGGAGCAAGGCATTGCCTGGCTGAAAGATGCCGGTGCTGAGATCGTGCGCATTACCTTGCCGCACACCAAATACGCTCTGCCGTGCTACTATATCGTGGCGCCTGCCGAGGCGTCGTCCAATCTGGCGCGCTATGACGGGATGCGGTTTGGTTATCGCAATCCGGAGGCGACCAGCCTGACTGACACCTATGAGCTGTCGCGCTCAGAGGGCTTCGGCAAGGAAGTCAAACGCCGGATCATGATCGGCACCTATGTGCTGTCGGCCGGTTTCTATGACGCCTATTACGTTAAAGCCTTGAAAGTCCGGCGGAAAATCTCTGACGATTTTACTGAGGCCTTCAAGTCCTGCGACGTGATCCTGACCCCCGCCACGCCGTCATCGGCCTTTGCGCTGGGTGATGAGCAAAAGGCCGCCGATCCGGTGTCGATGTATCTGAATGACGTGTTCACGGTCACGACCAATCTGGCCGGTCTGCCAGGGCTTTCGGTGCCCGCGGGCCTCGATCAGCACGGTCTGCCGCTGGGTTTGCAGGTCATCGGTAAAGCGCTGGATGAAGGCACGGTCCTCAACATTGCCTCGGTGCTGGAGAAGGCCGCAGGCTTTACGCAAAAGCCCTCAAAGTGGTGGTAAGTGAAAAACGGGGCTTCGGCCCCGTTTTTTATGCTGGTTGATGTGGGTGTGCGCAAAAATATCGTCTACAATAGGTAGTCATGAGGTTCGGGCCTGAGAGACGCAGGCGCATGGTGGTATACATTATCCGTCACAATTTTATATTATGATACCTGTTTGACGCCATTTGACAGAATGGTTCTTTAAAAATTTGAGGGCTTCAGGCGGGGATGACGACCTCTGTTTCCGAGATCATAACCCACTTGAAAAGGGTTCTGTCGCGCCGGGGCGTTAATCCGCAGGACTCTGACGATTTTATTCAGGAAGCCCTGATCCGGCTCGAAATCTATCAAAAGTCGAATGAGGTTCTCCAGGTAAAGGGCTTTCTGGCCCGTACCGTCGTCAATCTGGTTATCGATTCATATCGTAAGCACAAGGACGTTGATGTGGCCCCGGAGCCGGTCGAAAATTACACGATCGTAGATAATTATCCGCAACCTGATGAGGTTTATGCCTCAAAACAACGTCTACAAAGATTAAGCCTTGGTTTCGCAGCGCTTGATCCCCTGACCCGGCAGATTGTCCGTGCGCAGAGGGTTGAGGGGTTAACGGTGGCGGCCATAGCCAAACGGCACGGCCTTAGTGTCAGCGCGGTCGAAAAAAGGCTGGCAAAGGGATTGGCATTTCTGTTGGATTGGATGAAGGAATGGTAAGGTCATCAGTGTCTTACATCCGTGAGCAGACGACTGGCACGTCTGTCAACCAGCAGGCTGCCCACTGGATCATCGACTCTTCTGATATGTCGGCGGTTGCGGGCGGCGCCATGGATGACTGGCTGGCTGAAGATGATGCCCATATTGAGGCCTATGCCGAGGGACTTCTGATCTGGGAGCAATTGGGGCAGGTGGCTGGGGACGGGGCGTCTGAGCGCCTTATTCACCCCAACAAATGGCGTCTGCCCGCAGCGATTGCCGCTATGGCGGCGGTTATCTTGCTGGCGTTTGGTTTCGGTTCTGCTTTCATGACGCCGACCTACAAAACCGGCATTGGTGAGCAGCGCACGGTGCGTCTTGAGGACGGCACCCGGTTAGTGCTCAATACAAATTCTGTGCTGAAAGTGGATTTCGAAAAAGGTATTCGCCGGGTGCGCCTTGAGCGGGGCGAAGCGCTTTTCAATGTCGCCCATGATAAGCAAAGACCCTTTGTTGTTGAAGCCAATGACAAATATGTCGAAGCGGTCGGCACGCTGTTCGTCGTGCGGTCTGAGGCGCAGGGAATGGAAGTGACCTTGCTGTCGGGGCTGGTCGACATCGGGCGCGGCCACTTTAACCCTTCGGCTAAAAAAATATCGCTTACACCCGGAGATCGCTGGCGTGAAACGGGGGCCGCACCGGTTTTAGACAGGCCTCAGATAGAGACCGTCACCGCCTGGCGCAACGGCGAGATCATATTCGATGAAACGCCGCTTAATGTCGCGATAGCCGAGGTTAACCGCTACACCAAAAAATCCATCGTCTTAAATGATCAGGGTGCGGCTGAGCGAAAAATAAGCGGTGTTGTGCGTATCGCCGAGCCTGAGATTTTCGTTGAGACGGTGGCCGGCGTTTATGATCTGCGCGTCAATAATACGGATAAGGCCGTTACACTTTCGAGCAAAGTCGCTCCTTAAGCGTTGAGTGCAAGCCGGCGGCCGTAAACTCTAGGGCGGCTTTAGCCGGTTGCTCGACCGTGGCTTAAGGCCAGCCGTTCAGACATCCTGCCACAGAGGCTGTCAGGTCTTAGTTTTAGGTCCGCGGCAAAAATATTATAAATTTTTTCGCTCGATGGATGCGGGTTTGCCATCCGGATTACGTCAACACTTTAGAGGCCGCATTTATTAGGCCTGATTGTGAAACAGATGATTCAGTTTTTGCTGAATTGTTTAAGCACATTCGATGCGTGGCGGTTTATCAACATTGTTAAAGTTTAT